>CAYPNO010000023.1:0-17485 GCA_964411865.1 uncultured Desulfuromonas sp.
CCTGCTCTGGTACAATTTCAGGTTCATGAGACCGGGGCTTTTCGGGTTGCTCTTTGGCTGGTGATGCAGAAACACAAAGCCCCTTCATAGCGCTGAAGGGGCTTGATTGAAACACCTGCTGTTTTTTTCGATTCGGGCACTTATTGGCGTGTTTTTTAGCTGCCATAACCTTACTTTCTTACCTGGGAATACTTCGCAAACCACATTTAATCCAAATTACATGCGCGGCATTTTACGCCGCCCTTGAATGGCTTTGGTCTGTTTTTTAACGATGGCCCCAGTTTTTTCTAGATGAAACTGATACCAGAAGTCACCATAGCCGTCCATTTTTATGCGCTTATTATTCTTCACTGCAGCTAAAGAAGCTACCAGGCGCTCATCTCCACCGGTTTTCTTGATACCTTTTTCCAGCACACCTTCTGCCTTCTTTTTCTCACCGATTTTTTCTAGGCAATACCCGTACAGGTTCCAGACAAATGGCTCTTTACGATTTGCAGTCACCGCTTTTTCAAACGCATTGATCATTTTGGTCGGCTTGCTACGTTTCATGTAGCTCACCGCCAGCATGCACATGGCTACCCAGTGTTTAACAAACGCCTTTTCCAGGTAGGGCAAGGCTTTAGAGAACTCACGCCGGATATACAAAATCGTACCTATTTGTGCGTCAAGCTGGCCTTTTACATAAAACTGCCACTTTGCGTACTTATATCCACTCTTGAGGGTCGCGACTGCTTTTTCTCCTCGGTTATTCTGCAGATCTTTCTGTGCGGTTTCAACCAAGGCTGTCACCTTTTTCATGGTACTGCGCGAAAGGAGAAAGTATATCAGCATAAATAGCACTATCGAAACCAGGCTACAGTAAATCATCTCCCAGCCATACACCATCCGCAACGGAACAGCCGCTAGGGTGGAGAATACAAAAGCAAGTAAAAAATTTAGCATGGGGAATTTACACCTTTCCTTATCAGAGCAAAGCGCCAGAGTTTACAAAGGCGGGATATTAGCAATGAGGTACATGAAAGTCAAAGCATTCCAAGAGCCTCCACCCTATTTAAGATCTTCCAGAAGTCCGCACTGAAGCGACCTTAAGGGTCAATTCATCCCCGGGGCGGATTACATGATTCTCCGCCAGATTGTTCCATTGGCGGATTTTTCCGGCATCAACAGAATACTGCCTGCCGATATCCCACAAAGTATCGCCCTTGCGTACTTTATACACAATTTGACGTATGGGAGCATAGCTCTGGTTTGAACGCGACGACGGTGCAGAAACTAATAGTTTTTGCCCCGGGTGCAATAGATCGCTCCAGCCCAGGCGATTCCAGACCCTGAGCTGTTTCTCCGTTACGTCGTTTTTACGCGCTATCGCCCATAAACTGTCCCCTTTGCGCACAGTATATTTGCGCCTATAGGAGCGCGCATAATCGTCTTCTAGTTCTGACATGGGGAGGGATGAATATTCATGGTGCAATGGCAGAATCAAATTCTGCCCAATCTGCAACCTGCGCGGATCTCTGATGTTATTCAGGTCTATAATATCGTCGACACGAATACTGTAGCGTTTTGCTATCAGAGCTAGATTTTCGCCAGCTTTGAGCTCGTGGCGTTGATAGCGAATCCTCTCACTCGGCGGTATTGTTGCATAACGTTCGGCAAACCCGTGTGCGCCACCTGGCGGAACCCGCAAAACATAGTGACCATCCTCAGGGGGAGAACACCACCGTTTCAGCTCAGGGTTGAGCTCCTTGAGGATTGAATAGTCCGCTCCGGTAAGCTCCGCCACCACTTCAAGATCGGTGGGATGCGACAGTACCACCGTATCAAATGCAAGAGGATCGGCGTAATTGAGTTGGGTAAAACCAAAACGCTCAGGCTCCTTACTAATTATGATGGCTGCCATAAGCTTTGGAATATAGCGCTTTGTTTCAGCCCGCAGATAGTTACCCTGCGCCAGTTGCCAAAAATCGCGCGTGCCGTGATGGCGAATAGCGCCGCGCATTTTGCCGGGACCGGCGTTGTATGCCGCTACAGCCAAGCACCAGTCACCGTCGAAAATAGTATACAGATCACCCAGGTACTGTGCTGCAGCTCTGGTGGCCTTCTCGACATCGCGGCGCTCATCGCGCCACCAGTCATTTTCGAGCCCGTACATACGCCCGGTGGATTCGATGAACTGCCAGTACCCCACCGCATTGGCCCAGCTGTGGGCATTGCTCGTGAACCCGGATTCAACTAGGGCCAGCATCGCCAGGTCTTGCGGCAGTCCAGCTTCGGCAAAAGTCTGCTGCATCAAGGAAAGGTAGCGCCCAGAGCGCTCTAACCATAGGTGAAACGATTGGCGTCCGGGGCCGCTGCTGTAATATGCGAGATACTCTTCAACTTGAGCATTTACGACCACGGGGAAATCGTAGCTCGGCTCAATACTTTCCTGCACGTCAGCGCCAGCGGAAGCTCCTGCTATCTTTGCAGGCGTTGTATGCTTCACAAGTTCAGGAGAAACTTCAGAACTATCAAGCACCACACCCTCATTGAGTTCGTTTTCAGCATTATACGAACTTGCCATATCCGTAGATTCTGTTTCGCCGTCCATTGCACGCGTGACAGCCTTTTGCTCCAAATGTGGGGGGGCGCAACCGTACACACAGCAGCAAAGAATAGTCATACAACTAAATACTAATATTATCAAGTTGTTACGCATAATATTTCCAGTTAAATATCAGATTTTTTCAGTAACAGCAGTGCCTTTAAAACACAAAGGATGGTCAAGCAGTCTCGCAAAAATCTGCTGCGGAAGAATAGAGGACAAACGTTATATAAAAGGTACCTATGAGTCAATATTTTCAAACGTCTTTTCGTGCGGCCAAAAACGAGCCTGCAGCGCATCCATAAGCGATCCGAAAGTGGAGCGTTCACAGGCGCATACCGCAATAGCAGCATAGCGCCGACTCAGTTCTTCACTTTCACCCGGGTTCAAACGATCAATTTTATTGAACACCAGTTGTCTGGGGATATGCGCAAAATCTAAATCAGCAAGAACCTTGTCCACCGCTTGGATATGCTCTTCGAAACAGGGATCAGAGATATCCACCACCTGCAACAGCAGATCCGCATCTTCGAGCTCCTCTAGGGTAGCTTTGAAAGCTCCAATAAGGCTGGGAGGAAGATCCCGAATAAAGCCTACAGTGTCGGTGATGATCACTTCACGGTCGAGAGGAAAACGCAGACGGCGGGTGGCGGTATCGAGGGTGGCGAAAAGCTTATCTTCGGCAAGCACATCGCTACTAGTCAAGGCATTAAGCAAGGTAGATTTGCCCGCGTTAGTGTACCCAACAATGGAGACAATGGGGACATTGGCACGAATGCGGCGCTGGCGGCGTTGCAGACGACTGCTTGACATTTTCTTCAGGCGTTTTTCCAAGTGACTTATGCGGTCTCGAATACGGCGCCGGTCTGTTTCCAGCTTTGACTCACCTGGACCACGCCCCCCTATTCCACCCATCAGGCGCGAAAGTGCGGTGCCTTTGCCGCTCAGACGCGGGAGGATATATTTAAGCTGAGCTAACTCCACCTGCACTTTTCCATCCAGAGTGTGTGCACGGCGGGCAAAGATATCTAGAATCAGTTGCGAGCGGTCGATAGTCTTTAATTCGGTGATAGCAGAGATCGAGCGCACCTGATTCGGGGTAAGATTCTGATCGAAAATCAACATGGTTGCGCGCTGCTGCAGGGCACTTATAACCACCTCTTTTAGTTTCCCCTCCCCCATAAGAAACCGAGGATTGATTTTTTCTGGGCGCTGTACCACGGTTCCCAATACTGTCACACCTGCGGTGCGGGCCAGCTCCTTCAATTCCACTAGAGAATCTTCGATAGCCTTCTTGGCCTGTTTACTTACACAGATCAGCAGAGCACGTTCGTGCGAATCAGACAGATCGATGGTTTCAGCGGCGCTACGCTCAAGCTCAGCCTCCAGTGCTGTGAGAAAAGCCTTAACATCAAGATCAAGGGTGTAAAAATCCTTTAGTTCGTGCTGTTCTACACGCAACTGCTGTGGATTGGGTGGAAGCAGGTGCGCATAATTGAAACTTCGCGGAGTTCCATCTGCATCAACACCTATTGCTGCCATAAGGTCAAGGCGCAGCAAAGACAAATCCGTTAGGTCATCTTGGGAAAGTGGCTCGTTCTTCAGATGGGTGTGAATGCAGCGAAGCCCACGCAGACCACTGCGCCCAAGGGGGTATCTACTTAAATCTGGTAGGGTAATTTCCCGATCGTTTCCGATCATTACATGCTGAATGTTGCCGCTGCGATCCACCAGAATTCCGATCTGACGGTGCAACTCACGTGACAGGCCACACATGAAGCTGGCAAGCTCCGCTGAAATCACCTCGTGAGGCGGGATATGGCGGCGCTGAATCCGTTCTAGCGCCTTTAGTTGCGCAGCCTTAAGGCCACCTGTGTTGCCATGCAGCATATGTCAGCCTTTAAAGTACAAAAAGGGGCCCGAAAGCCCCTTTTTCATGTGGAAAACTGTTTCTTGGTGCTCAATAGATGCATCAAGCACTCACAACTGTGCTGAAGCCTGCATCCACAAAGTGAACTTCTCCCGTCACTCCGCTACCAAGATCAGAGAGGAAGTATGTAGCACTTTTGCCCACCTCTATCTGGCTGACCGTGCGGCGCAGCGGCGCATAGTCATCCATCAGCTTAACCTTGGAGCGGAAATTCGCAATCCCGGACGCTGCCAAGGTGCGAATGGGTCCGGCAGAGATAGCATTCACGCGGATTTGCTGTGGCCCAAGTTCTGCCGCAAGATAGCGCACCGATGCTTCCAGCGCCGCCTTGGCAACTCCCATGACATTGTAGTTAGGCACAGCACGCTGGGCGCCAAGATAGGTCAGAGCCACAATGCTGCCTCCAGCACTCATCAAAGGTGCGGCACTACGGGTGATCGCTACCAAGGAGTAAGCGCTGATATCCATAGCCAGCTTAAAACCATCGCGGCTGGTTTGACTAAATGAATGCTTAAGATCTTCACGATCCGCGAAGGCCACCGCATGCACGACAAAATCGATGCTGCCCCAGTGTTGGCGTAGTTCCTCGAAGACCGCTTCGATATCTTCATCCTTACTTACGTCACAGGGGAGAATCACCTGAGAGCCGAGTTGTTCAGCCAAAGGACGCACCCGCTTTTCCAGTGATTCATTCAAGTATGTAAACGCCAACTCGGCACCATGCTCATTGAGTTGCTGGGCGATGCCCCACGCGATACTCATATCGTTTGCTACACCAAAAATTACCCCACGCTTGCCACTCATCAATCCCATAGACTTTACACTCTCCGTACAGATAATAGACAGGTTTTCTTATATGTGAAGCAAGGTTATCTAGCAGATTAAAGGTCAAAAATCAAGCTCGCTCTGACCACTGCACTAAGATTGGGCTGATTTCAAGAAATCTACGCTTTAGGGATAAATGGTTGTACCATCGCCTTCAGAGCTTCAAGCGGACGTGCACCCCGCACCACTTGGCCGTCTGGAAGAATAATGCTCGGAGTTGAATTCAATTGTCGCTTACGCGCGAACGCCTCTACCGCCTTCACGGCAGTGTCGTCACAGGGAGGGAGTTTATCCATGAGGCTGATGTTGCCATGTGAGTCATAGGCCGCGCGCAACATCTGCGCTGAATTACTGCACCCTAGGGATGCCGCGAGTTTTTTGTCCATCATGATAGGGAGCAGATGAACCTGTACCTTTACTTCAGGGATATCCGCCACCAAGGTTTCAAGATTTAGATGCAAGGTTTTACAGTGAGAACAACGCACATCGGTAAATACGTGCAGTGTCACCGGTGCAGAATCCACACCAAGGGTGATAGAGCCCGCTGTGGGGATCTCTGCCACATCTATTTTATGCCCGATATTTGCTCCGTCTTTAATACGGATGATATTGCCGGCAATAATATATTGCTTTGAAAAATCTATATAGACACTAAACGGACTGCCCTGAGCCTCACCATTTACCCGCCACAGACCTCCAACTTCAGAGAAATCAACAGAAGTTATCTTGTCGGCCCCGGGCGGAAGCAATTTAAGCGCCTCCTGCGCATCAAGACTATGACAATCACGACATTCCCCTGCGCCGCACCCGCCTTCTGCAAATGCCATCACCACGGTGGGAACCAGTAACAGAAGCATGAATACGCCAAAAACGAGCCTTCTGTGTTGGATCAGATAACTACTTCTAATTGAGGTGAAACTGTAAGTGGACATACTCATTTTTCCTCCTGCGGGATAAAGTTATGAAAAACAGAGACATTGACCTAGAAATAGTTGCAATGGCTGTTAGCATTGCAACTTATATGGAAGCTAATTTGGAAGAGCCTGTAGCCATGTAGAAGAAGATGGTTACGCAAAACACAAACAGCCACTCTAAACTACGCAGCAGAAACTGATAACATAGATGGTGGCAAAATAACATATCTTCGTGTACTTTAGCTGCCGGTATAATTCATTTTCACATACAGTGTCCGCCATGCTAGCCCCATTGATGGCCGGATAAGCATTTCAGTAATCTCAATAGGAATTGAAAACATATGTCAAAATCAATAAAACTACCCGCTGGATTCACCCTGGTGCAGTCCTGCGTACTCGAAGAGATCAACGTCAAGCTCATCCAGCTCAAACACGAGCGCACCGGTGCACGTTTTGTCCATCTGGAATGTGACGACAGTAACAATATGTTTGGGGTGGCCTTTAAAACCCCGCCGGAAGATTCCAGCGGTATTGCCCATATTTTGGAGCACACCGCCCTGTGCGGTTCAAAGAACTATCCAGTGCGAGATCCATTCTTCAGCATGCTGAAACGCAGCCTTAACAGTTTCATGAATGCCTTTACCTCCAGCGACTGGACCTGTTATCCCTTTTCGAGCCAGAACCGCAAGGATTTTTCCAATCTACTTGGTATCTATCTGGACGCAGCGTTCTTTCCGTTGCTGCGTAAACAGGATTTTGCTCAGGAAGGACATCGACTGGAGTTCAGCGAACCGGGCAACCCCAACAGTGCCTTGGAATTTAAAGGGGTTGTGTATAACGAGATGAAGGGTGCCATGGCCGATCCAGCCAGTCTTCTCGGACGACGTATCACCAAACATCTGTACCCAACTACATGTTATCGGCATAACTCCGGCGGAGAACCAGAGAACATCCCGGATCTCACCTGGGAGGATCTGAAGAGCTTTCATGCGCGCTACTACCATCCGAGCAATGCATGCTTTTTCACCTATGGAAATTTCCCTCTGCACACCCATCTGGAATGTATTGACCAGCAGGTACTGCAACATTTTGAGGCTATCAGCGTCAACAGTGAGGTTCCACCCGAACCCCACAGAGATCAACCTCTGTTCGCACATGAAACCTTTCCGCTGGATCCAAACGAAGATCCAGCGAGCAAGACCATGGTACACACTGCTTGGCTCACCAGCGATATCTCCGACAGCTACATGCGCCTGTGCATGACCCTCCTCTCACAGTTACTTCTGGGTACCCCTGGCGCACCACTGTATAAGGCGTTACTCGATTCGGGCTTGGGGAAAAACCTCACCCCGGGGTGCGGCTATCACGACGATTATCGCACCACCTGCTTTGCTGTCGGCTTGCAGGGTACCGAACCGCAGGAAGCCGAGGCGATTCAGGCATGCATCACCGACACCCTGAAATCCATCGTTGCACAGGGTTTCAGTCGCGAGCGGATCGATGCAGCCATTCACCGCATGGAGTTGGCAAATCGTGAAGTGAGTGGCGGTTCCTATCCGTATCCCATCACCTTACTGTTGCGGATTCTGGGCCCATGGCTACACTGCGATGACCCGGTATCGGCGCTAAAGCTTGACACCAACTTCGAGCGTCTGCGCGCCGATGTAGATGCAGGAGGTTTTTTTGAAGGACTGATTCAACACTGGCTGCTTGACAACCAACATCGGGTAACCCTGTGTCTGAGTCCAGATCATGAACAGAGCAAGCGTGAGCAAGATCAGGAACGTCAACGCTTGGAAAAAATCAACGCCGCGCTGAGCCCGGAGCAAAAGCAAGCTCTGCTTGAGCAAGCCAGCCAGCTGCAACAGAACCAAGATCAGATCGAAGACCTCTCCTGTCTGCCAGATCTGGAAATGGAGGATATTGACCCGACAGAGCCTCGGGTTGAAACCGTTGCGTGCCCCGCAACAAAACTCAAACTCGAATGCTTCGCTCAACCTACCAATGGTCTCAGCTATGTAGATATGTACTTTCCATGCGCCCACATCGATGCAGAGCTGGTGGCGTATGTGCCTCTGTTCTGCAGTATGCTCACCCAAGTCGGTACCGCTCGTTACGACTATGTGGAGATGGCCCAGCGCATGGAAGCCAACACTGGTGGAATCTCCTGCAGCGCCTGCGTGATGAACAATATTGAAGACCTGGACAAAGCCAGCGCCTGGATCCGTGTGCGAGCCAAGGCACTGACGCGCAATGTCGGACCCATGTGTGACATCCTCACAGAACTGTGTACTGAAGCCGATTTCAGTGACACCCAACGTCTGACCACAGTGCTCGGACAACTCAAAAGCTCTATGGAAAACGCCATCCCCGGCGCGGGGCATAGCTTTGCGGCCCAGGCCGGTGCGGCGTACCTGACTCCAGCGGCGTACATGCGCGAGCAATGGGGAGGTCTGACCCAGCTGCAACACATTAAACAGCTGGCTGCCATCCCGCAGGACCAACTGGATGCTACTGCGGCTATCCTTGCACGTTTGCGCACCCAGCTTTTTGAGCGCAACGCTATGCACGCCGCAATAACCGCCGAAACCGAACATCTGGACGCCACCGCCGTCGCACTTAAAACCTTCATTGGTGCCCTACCAGACGGCAAACCACACAGTGTTACAGCGCAAGAAGCATTTACTCCGCAAGCGGCAGAACTGGGCTGGGCCACTTCGATTCCGGTATCGTATGTAACCCGTAGCTTTCGCACAGTCCCCTACTGCAACCCCGACGCAGCAGTACTGAATATTTTGGCTGCGCTGTTGCGCGCCAATTTTCTCCACCGCGAAATCCGCGAAAAGGGAGGCGCGTATGGGGGTTTGGCCTCTAATAGTAACGATGGCGGCATTTTCTCCATGCTATCCTACCGTGATCCACACCTGGAGCGCACCTTGGGTGTATACGAAGAAGCACTGGAATGGGTGAAAAAGGGGGAATTTGGTGCGCAGGAGATTAAGGAAGCAGTGTTGTCAGTGTTCAGTGCTCGTGACCGCCCCAAGTCTCCGTCCGGAAAAGGGGCCTCAGAGTTTGCCTGCCAACTGCAGGGAGTGAGCTATGTACTGCGCCAGCAATTCCGCACAAACCTGCTCAAGGTCACCAAAGAGGACCTCGTCCGTGTGGCTGAAACATACCTGTGCCCAAACGCTACAACCGCAGCCAAAACCCCTGATGCTATTTCAATTATCTCGAGCGAAGAAAAACTCCGCGGCAGCGCTGGAACCCTGTCGCAACTGAAGATTAAACGCATTTAGGTATACTTGGTCGCCTGAAACAAATCTCGAGGCTAATTTCAAAGGCCCTTTGGCGGCACTATCAGCGCTAAAGGGCCTTATCCTCATGAAATCATCGAGTCATTTGAAGAGATCCGGTCTGTTTTTCCTACTTAAAAAGGATTCACGTAGAAACCATCTGAGTTTCCGCGCTCTCCTTATCATGCACCTCAACCTGTCCCTGCCAGGATTCAGCCAACTTTCCATCCATGGAACGTACATGCAAATCCTGTTGCGGGAATGGGATCTCAATGCCCTCCGCACCAAAACGTTTGTACAGGGCAATACCCACCTCACTAAATATTGACAGACAGTAATCAAGGTTATTGAGCCAGATGCGCAGTTTGAAGTTGAGCGCGCTCTCCCCAAAGCCGACAAAAATAGCCGAAGGGACCGGATTTTTCGCCGCATTTGGATGTTTGCGTGCTTCTTCTTCCAAAATTGCCAGCACCCGCTCCATGTCGGAACCATAGGCCGTGCGCACATCCATCACTACCCGAAACTGTGCATTCGAGTGGGTCAGGTTGGTTACTTTCTGGGAAATAAGATCGCTATTGGGAACGATCAACTCAGCCTTATTGAAGGTTTCAACTACAGTGGAACGCAAACCTATGTTTCGCACCACAGCCCATTCACCATCCAAAATGATGGTGTCACCCTTGCGGATGGGACGTTCAAATAGCAGAATGATGCCACTGATAAAGTTATTCACGATATTCTGGAGTCCGAAGCCAATACCGATACTTAATGCCCCGGCAATAACGGCAAAATTCTGCAGCCCTATCCCGGCTGCACTGAAGGAGAACATTACGCCACAAAAAATTATGACATAGTGCATCAGGGTATTGATTGAATCACGCACACCGGAATCTATGTATCTTGGCCCAATCTTGCCAGCATCAAACATGGAGCGCACAAACCATGACACCACTACGCTTCCATACAAAATAGCTGCGATCTTAATAAGGGTTATCAAGTTGATGTACAGGCCACTTATTTCTACCCCAGTATAGCCAACGATCTCCCACACCGTGGCGATACTACTGCTACCAACCCAAATTTGAATTAACGCAAGCATAGCATTGCTGATTACCACAATGGTGATGATTGCGTTTACTTGAACTTTAAACGTCCCCCCAAATTGGCGGAAAAAATAGATGCGCCTAACCTTGCGATGGTTAACCGTAAAATGGACTCCCCCCTTGGCAAGCTTAATCACCATGGTAACCACTAGAGCCATAAATACGGTCTTAAAGCTGGCATCTACCAGACGTGAAGCCAGGTTACTATATCCGCCAAGTTGGGCCAGGAAAGCAACTAGAGCGATCCCTATCCCTATCCGTTCGGCTGCGATTATGCCCCAATGTTCCTCCAGTTTTCGGCTCAGAATGTAATGCCGCACCAACCACAGGAGCAACACCAACGAGAGGGCTGCAATAAACACGCGCATCAGCGGCAACGGCAGATTTATTATCTGCATCAACAAGGTCACTAGATAGATTCCACCCAGCAACCAGACCATATTCCGCAGGTGTTTTTGTTTGATTATGCCGGTTACTAAAACGCTGGCACTTAAAACCATCAGCAACGCCAGGTAAAAGCGCATTATCAAGCTAGGAGTTGTGTACACAGAGCCGAGGGGTACGACCGCGATAAAAACTCCACTGGCCCATGGATTCGCCAGCAGAAAATCCCATTGCCTATCTTCGCGCGGATCTTTGGCGTACCGCTTTATGATAAATACCGCCACGAGTACTATCAAAATCTGTGCAAGGATTACCCCCCATGCTGCGACTATCTCATCTTTGATAAACCAGTTAATTTGGGCTATTTTGTTGCCTGTGCGTGCAAACACCTCATAATTAAACTGGGCATAAAACGAGGTATTGAAAAAAGACTCCGCCGTTTTATGGAAGGTGGTGGAGCGCAGATTCTGCAACACAGCTTCCACCTGTTTTATATAGACGCGATTAACTTCAAGTAGATCGATAAACTTTTTTTGCAACGCTATATAATCGTTGTTAAGCAGGACTATGCTTTCGCGTAGGCGAATATTCTCGTTCAGGACATTTTTTATCTCTTCATCGGAATAGGTTGGATCCTGTTTTTGAAGTTCTTCGCCCCAGTTCTGCCAATAGACATAACGATCTTGCCAACGCTTGCGCATACTTTCAAGTTCAGAGGTCAGAGTTGAGATGCGCTCCATATCCCCCTGCAGGCTTTTGTTATGCGTCTCCAGCAGGGTCATTATGCGCAATAAACGCTCAAAGCTTAGGTTCTCTAAATCTCCAGCTTCCTGTATTACAGCGTAGAGTTCCTGCTCCTTTTTCTTCCTTGTATCGAAAATATTTTCCCATGCCGTGCGATCAGTAAGCCCCTTTAGCGTCTCCACTGCGGCAGCCATATTCTGCCGCGCTTCACCTGCCTTGGGTACAACTTCCGCGACGCCGGAAACAACCGGTGCAGCGATAGCCACTGGTTGCGGTGTAACTCCTTTATCAGACTGTCCTGCCGCCGGATTCAAGAAAAGAAATACGCTACACAGCAGGACAATTCCCTGGATGAGTCTACAGCAAATTGATACAGCCATCGGCTCCCTCATTTTTAGTGTGTAAAAGTACTTAATAATTTTCCAACCAGAAACACCTACTAAAATCTTATTTATACGCAAATACTAGCGTCCGAGCACATCAATCTCAATTTCATCTGCGCGCAGATAGGAAGTGTATTCATCGATGGTCTCTTCCGCATCTTCTTCGACCGCCAACATGGCCAAATGCAGCAGCGCATCACCTTCGTAAGCCAGCGGTAAGTTAAGGAGCCCGATTACTATCCCCCCGAAAGGGGCAATAACATCTTCCGCTTCATCTCCTAAGGGAGCGCTCAGAGTGCCCATAACCTCGTTCTTCTCCACTATTGTCCCCAACCGAACGGAACAGGAAAAAATTCCACTCATGGAGGCGCGCACCCAAATACTTTTATGGGTCACAATAGGTTCAAAGTGTACGGTACGTTTTCGCGGAGGCAGCATTTTAGTATGGCGCATGAGACGCAAAACTCCACGCAAACCGGTACGAATCGCTGATTCGTTAAAATACAACGCCTCCCCTCCCTCAAACACCACCACCGGTTTTGCCAGAGCCGATACGGCGGCACGCAGCGATCCTTCCCTTAAAGGGGAATTGACGATAAGGGGGGCTCCAAAGGCAATTGCCAACTCCTTGGTTGCTGGATCATTGAGGTCGGCGCGCACCTGCGCCAGATTGGTACGGTAATTTGAACCCGTATGCAAATCGATGCCGAAATCGCACCGCGTGGCGACATCGCGCATAAAATGGAAAGCAAGGCGACCAGCAAGGGAACCCTTGGCAGAGCCCGGAAACGAGCGATTGAGGTCACGTCTGTCGGGCAGATAGCGAGACCGGTGGATAAACCCATACGGATTCAGGAGTGGAAGTGCCAGTAACGTTCCGCGCAGATCCCGCAGGCTTTTATGCTGCAACAGACGCCGAATAATCTCCACCCCGTTAATTTCATCTCCATGCACAGCGGCACTCACAAACATCACTGGGCCTGGACGACGACCGTTGACCACCTGTACCGGCAAGGTCATGTCATTATGGGTGTAAAGACGGGCGATATTCAAGGCAACACTGGCACGGGTGCCGGGTGCCACCTTTACACCGCCAAATTCAAACGTCTTATTCTTACTCATCCCTTCCCCCTCGTCCGAGTTTTTCCCGGACGTGCCTGTGCACTAACATAATTGATAATTGCGCTCGCCAGATCTTTTTGGGTTGCACTTTCAATCCCCTCAAGACCAGGGGATGAATTCACCTCCATCACCACTGGGCCATGATTGGAGCGGAGCAAATCAACTCCAGCCACATTCAGCCCCATAATTCTGGCTGCTCTAGCCGCAGTTGAACGCTCTTCAGGAGTAAGCTTTACAATGCTGGCGCTGCCTCCCCGATGCAAGTTAGAACGAAACTCACCCTCTTTGCCCTGACGTTTCATAGCCGCTACCACTTTATCTCCGATAACAAAACAGCGGATGTCGGCCCCTTTAGCCTCACGAATGAACTCCTGCACCAATATTTGTTCCTTGAGTCCACGAAACGCTTCAATAACACTTTCAGCGGCTTGGTTGGTCTCCGCAAGAACCACCCCGATCCCCTGGGTTCCTTCAAGTAATTTAACCACAAGCGGAGCACCTCCTACCCGTTCAATCAAATCCTGGGTGTACTGGGTCGAGTGGGCAAATCCGGTTACTGGTAGGCCAATACCGCGCCGGGCGAGGAGTTGAAGGCTGCGCAGTTTATCGCGCGAACGGCTGATAGCTACAGACTCGTTGACACTGTAAACCCCCATCATTTCAAACTGGCGCACCACAGCAGTGCCATAGAAAGTGATTGAGGCTCCGATACGTGGAATAATCGCATCAAAATCTTCCAATTCATGTCCACGATAGTGAACCGCAGGATGTTGCGTAGTGATGGTCATATAACATCGTAACGGATCGATTACATGCATCTCATGCCCGAGCTTTTCTCCGGCATCGAATAGGCGTTGAGTGGAATACAGGCTGTGATTACGTGACAAAATACCTATTTTCATGGAACAAGGCCTCCCCGGCCGTCTATAGGGTACAGAAGGAAATAACAGAAATTAAAAATAAGCTACATTGCATTTACTCCCATCTACAGCAGATGAAGGCAAGATACCATATGCTTAGTAGCGCTAACGATGGATTTTAAGATTTGAAAAAATTGTTGATGCAGAGCAGACAAAACATATCGAAATTATTGTGGAAGGTGAGAAAGGTTATTCATACTCTTTTTCCCCTGCAGGTAGGAATATGAGGGGATTACCGCCATCCCCTGCAGCGCGGTGCGCCCAAGCAACATCCTGAACTTCATGTTGTCACGATTGGTAAGGGTCATTTCAACACGCCATATTCTGCCACCCATCTCAATCTTAGTTTCTACAACCTGGCGTATCTCACGATGCCCACCTGAGTCAGTAACCGCCCGAACATCCTTTACTGGCAAGGTACATATCACTTCGGTAGTGGTATCACGCTGATGTGGATGAATGCCAAATCGCACCATATTTCGCCCAGCAGTGTCCACAAATGGTTCGACAAAGAATGCATGTAGGGCCGAGGTTCTGGCCCCAGTATCGATCTTTGCCTTGATCCGTCCGATTCCGAGCTCAGGCAGGCAAAGCCATTCACGCCAGCCAAGATATATCAGCTTTTCAGCGTTATTTTCCGCAGTAAATGCGGGTCTGTTGTTCTGCATGTTGCTTACACACTCAATTAATAGTTATGCCTGTGTTTATGGGCCTGCTTGTCAAAGGAATGACAAACTGTTCAGCAAGAGAAAGTTAAATCTATATTGTCTGCCGGTGGCATCGCCACGGCGGAATTTCAAAAATCCAGAGATAAAAAATCCGCGTTATGCGCATTTTTAAAAAATGTGCATAACGCGGATAAACATACCACGCTCTCGAACAGTCCACATCAATTTAGCTCAACCCGACATAGCTGCTTCTGGAGGCAAAGGTTCAGTGGAAACCAGTGAAGATCGGGGTTACGCGGGAATAACCGGGATCTTAGTGGTTTCACCCTTGTGGTTGCGCAGGGTATACTCCTCTTCGCCACGTTCGACAATACAATAATCAGGCATGAGGGGTATTTTGCCGATATTGGTCGCCAGCACATACATCGGCTGCGCCAGGCCGGTGGTATGACCGCGCAGTGCATCACGAATCAGCTCTGCTCCTTTCTCAATCGGGGTGCGGAAATGATCGATACCAGGCGCTGCTTCACAGTAGAACACGTAGTATGGACGAATCCGCACGCGCAGCAGTTTCTGGTGCAATTCACGAAAGACCGGCACATTGTCATTGATCCCTTTTAACAGCACTGCTTGGTTGCCGACATTCACTCCGCACTGCATCAGGTCGTAGACAGCTCTGGCGGTTTCCTCAGTAATCTCTTTGGGGTGGTTGCACTGGGTGTTGAGCCAGATGGGTACCCTGTGATTCCCGCTCAGCACCTTTTTCAACCCTGCGTCGATGCGCTGAGGCAGCACGATCGGCGCTCTGGAACCGAAACGGATCATTTCGATATGTGGCATTTCGCGTAGTTTGCGAATCAGGTATTCAATTTTATCATCCTCAAGGAGAAACGGGTCGCCGCCAGTAATAAGCACGTCGCGCACTTCGGGATGCGCCCCAATCCACTCCAGACCCTCATCCACGTTGAAATCCAGCTCCATACTCTTGTCCACCACAAGCTCCTTACGAAAGCAATGGCGGCAATAGATCCCACACCCCTGGGTAACGGTGAAGGCTACCCGATCTTCATACTGGCGTGCGATACTGTCGGGGCGCACCTCTTCCGTTGCGCGGTTTTCCTTCCAAATCAGATAATCTTCCATCCCGAACTTGTTCTGCATCTCAAGCTTCGAAGGGATCACCTGTTTGCGAATCGGGCACTCCGGGTCGTCCGGGTCCATCAGCGCGGCAAAATATGGCGTAGTCCCCCATACGGTTTTATTGCTATTAAGAACCTCTTTCTCTGCATCGGTTAGATTGACATACTTCTCCAGGCGATCGACGGTATTTACAAATGCTTTAAGTTGGTCGCGCCATTCCATGGATAAATCTCCTGTTTGGTTAACGTGAAAATGAATTGATGTTTATTGCTTTGTGACAAAAGGTTCGCGCACTTGCATAGTTTTTTCGCAGATCACCCTAGCGCTCACGCTCTCCTACTTAAGGATAAACTAACCCTGAGGGCGCTGGCTTGAACCAAACATTCATACTTTCGAGCCCACCGGAGATCTGCGTGTTCTGCACCAGGGTTCCGCCAAAGGTGTAGCCGCTCTGAGAAAAGGTGATATTCATGCCGAAGGAGGTCGCGCGCGCGATGGTGTAACAAGTTTCGATACCAAGTTTCGGCATATCTCCTTCAAGGCGGCTCAACAACTGGTGCGCCATGCCACGCCCCCGGCATTCAGGCAAGGTGGCGAAGTCGGTCATCTCGGCGTTCTGCCCGCCTCGATCCATCTCCGCCGAAGCCAGAGCGAGCAGCCTGTCATCCTCCCAAATGCCTGCATACACCACATTCTCTTCCATGGTCTGACGCAAATATGCCGGATCATGGATCGGGAACGGATAGCTGGCAAACACCTCAGCATATACTTCTGCCATTTCATCACAGTCGTCTGCACCTGCTATACGACTCTGGTACGGTGTACCCAAATTCGGTACTATGGTTACGCCTGCCTTGCGTTGTGCGGCCGTGAGCACCTGGGCCACCTGCTCGGCATCGGGATCAATACTGCGTTCTTCTTTTAAGTAACGCGCCAGAAACACCCCAGTGTCAGTACCTTGATAAAACCCGGGAATACTAGCCTCCACAGTGTATCCAGCCTGCTCGAATGCTGCTTGCGCCGTACCGGGCACCTTGGCAAAGATTTTGCCGTAGTCGTTCTGCACAGCGAGGCTTTCAACCTGCTCTATAATGGCGGGGCATTCCTCCACCTCCAACTTCATCAAATACACCCGGTCACTCGCCTTGCCATGTTGTACAACCGACTGGCCGATGGTCTCTATTTTATCCACGCTCATCACGTCGCTCCATACGCTCGTTTTCAGCAGGGGTTAAACTGATGGTATTGTCATAATCACTAAGGAGCATCTCTATTCCGGTAGCAGCTGTTTCCTGGCTATCTTCGAGCTTGAGTTGCAAATTGCACTTGTCGCACTTGCGGTCACAGAATTTGGATTCATAGCTATCCGGTTCTTGATATGTGGTGATAACACCTTCGTAGTTGCGCAGCACCACTTTATTGGTGGATAAAGAGATCAGGTAATTTGGATTTATGGGTATTTTCCCACCCCCACC
>CAYPNO010000024.1:0-17350 GCA_964411865.1 uncultured Desulfuromonas sp.
AAAGTTTGCAGCAATGCGATTCCTACATCTAGACCGCGCCCCACATCGGATACCCCGTGTGAGTCATCCCCAGGGAGTATCTTTACCCCCATATCCAGAGCTTTAACAAGAATGGGGTGAGAAATATAGGGTTCGGAAGCCCCTTTTACCAAAGCCCTCACGTTCAGATCAAGACAAAGGTTGTTATCCCGCACAAATTTGAGGTTCCGCTCGATCCGGCGCATGATCTCAGGTCTGAGAAGCCGCTGTGCATAATCTGGATCATACAAGCGCACTAGATCAAAATGCCCCACCACTGCAGGGCATAAAGCCTTGAGCATGGCGAACTGTTCATCAAAGTATGTATTGTAAAGGGTATCTATATCACCACATGCGGCAATGGCTGCCTGATATTGCAGTGGGCAGAAATCGAAATTGATGCCGCGCACATGGTGCACAGACCCGACAATATAATCCAAGGCATAACGTTGTTGCAAACCTAATGCGTATTCAAAGGCTCCTGGATAACACTCACCCTCCATCCCCGCCAGCAGGAGAATATCGTCTCTGTAGAGTTGCTTGAGTCTGTGTACTTCAGCTGCATAGGCTGCGAATTGTTGCTGCAACGCCAGCGCACTGATGCCTGCTTCTATTTCATCTGCATAGCGGTATTGGTCCTGCAGCGGCGGCATATGCTCGGTAATGCCCACCCACACAAACCCCTGTTCTATATAGGCCTGCACTATAGCTTCAAGTTCATCTTTAGCATGGAGACAAAACTGGCCGCTGTGTCCTCCGTGGGCGGAAACCCGCACTGGTACAGAATCAAATCCCATATTTTTTAGTCCTCACAGTTCAAATTAAACTCCTCTACATATCCCTACTGCGCAGGCGCTGCAGCACCTGTTTCATATCCTGCCACAGGTCGCGTTTAAACTCAGGGTTGCGTAGCAGGTAAGCCGGATGAAAGGTAGGCATGAGGTCAACACCATTGTAACTACGCCATTCACCTCGTAATTTACTGATGGGGGTTTTATCCTGTAGCAGACTTTGGGCGGCAAATTTGCCCAGAGCTACCAATACGTGCGGATTAATGACGTCAAGCTGGCGTTTTAGGAAGGGTTTGCACGCAGCTATTTCCTCAACTCCCGGGTCGCGGTTTTGGGGCGCTCTGCATTTTATGACGTTGCATATATACACATCCTCGCGCGTGAGCCCCATGGCAAACAAAATATTGTTGAACAATTGGCCTGCTTCGCCGACAAACGGTTCACCCTGCTCATCTTCTTTACTCCCAGGACCTTCCCCGACGAACACTAGTGCTGCTTTGGGATTGCCCGCCCCGAACACAAGGTTGCGGCGGGTTCCGCTCAAGGGGCAGCGTTGGCAATCCCCCATATCGGCACGGATCTCCTCCAGGGTTTCAGCACGGCATGGAGTTGCTGCCGCGACAGTATCATCCAGAGCGGTGCATATGGGTAGCATTTCCGGCGCGCAGGAGAAATCCATATATAGATGCTCCACCCCCCAACACTGCATATCCCGAAGAGTTGCAAGGGTTTCGGCGGTGGCGTTTTTTATACTCTGAGCACGTTTATCCAGCATATTCTTTACATCTAACTGCAGATAGGATTATTCTGCCAATAATTTTCAAATTATGTAACAGTTGTGAGAGTTGTGGTCTAAATGATTTATTGCTTGCGCACGTGTCTACTCATATTACCAGCGATCTTCTTGTTCCCCATGGACGCCTGTGCTTGGGGGTTCGGGGTGCACCTGCTTTTGGGCAACAGCATCCTTGCACAGCTTGGCAACCTGCCGCCCCATTTGGCGGCGCTCCTCGCAGCATTCCCGCACGATTTTCTCTACGGCTGCATCAGCGCCGATATTACCTTGGGGAAAAAATACACCCACTACCTGAAACACTGTCATAGCTGGAACATGGGCAACAAGGTGCTGGCTGCGGCAGAAACGGATTCCCAGCGCGCCTGTGCCTATGGTTATATCGCCCATCTGGCCGCCGATACCATTGCCCACGGCTTCATGGTTCCTTACAAAATGGTGCGCAGCTACAACACGGTGTTTCTCAATCACGCCTACTGGGAGCTGCGCTTTGAAGCCAGAATTGACTCGAATATCTGGAAACAGGCCAAAGAACTGGCGCAACACGATTTTGGTGCAAACGATAAACTTTTACACCAAGTTCTGGTGCGCACCCTTTTTTCGTTTAGAACCAATAAGCGCTTATTTAACTCCATGCTGCTCGTGAGTAGAATCCAGCGCTGGCAGAAAATACTTCAGCGTTTGGATGAACGATCTGTATGGAAGCTGGAACAACAGGATCGGCAGGAGTATCTAGATATGGCTCTAGAAGCAAGCATGAGTATCTTGTCGGACCCAAACAGCCCATATCTACTTGCAGATCCAACTGGGGAACAGGCGCTGAAGAAAGCCCATACCATGCGCGCGAGTCTCAAAGCGCTCTGGCAGGATGGACGGTTGCCATCAGAGCTGACCCTACCGATCTTAGAAGAGATAAAAGAACACTTTCGCTCCAGCGTTACAGATCCTCTCAATAGCGTGTGAACCCGCCATTTAAAGCACGCCTATCCTCGTTATAAACTCAATCTGGATCGAACTCGATCCAGCAGGAGATGCGCTACAGAATCCTTGCTTTGTTGGGGTAAATCTTCAACCCTGCCGTCGGCGTAGAGGAACTTGACTACATTAGTATCCACGTCAAAGCCGGCCCCACTGGCTGTAACATCGTTGGCTACTAGCATATCCAGATTTTTGCGTTTCAACTTATCCACTGCGTTGCACAATAGGTCTTGGGTCTCAGCGGCAAAACCAATTACAATCTGTGTAGTTTTCTGTGCACCGATTTCAGCTAAAATATCTGGATTTAGTTCAAGTTCGATGCTCAGAGCAGCATCCTTTTTCTTTATTTTCTGGCTGGCAGCATTACAGGGGCGATAGTCCGCCACGGCGGCAGCTTTAATAACCACTGTCGCCCAAGGCAATTCATGCATGACTGCTGCGTGCATATCCAAAGCACTTTGAACCGCAATCCGTTTGACCCCGACCGGGGCTTCAAGAGCGGTGGGACCGCTGACCAGAACAACCTCGGCCCCACGCTGCCACGCCGCCCGTGCAACGGCATATCCCATCTTTCCGGAAGAATAATTGGTCAAATACCGAACTGGGTCCAGCTCTTCGCGCGTTGGCCCTGCAGTGATAAGAATCCGTTGTCCGGCAAGATCAGCTGGTGTGGCAACCCCCTCAATCCACGCCAAGATATGCTCTGGTGACGGCAACTTGCCTTTCCCGTCCCAGCCGCAGGCCAAGGCTCCAACATCCGGTTCAATAAGATGGAAACCCCGCTGAGATAAAATCTGCATATTATGCTGCACTGCGGCACTTTCATACATATTGACATTCATGGATGGTGCCAGGACAACCAGTGCCTTGGTTGCCATGAGGGTGGTACTAAGCAGATCATCCGCTATTCCGGCGCTCAGTTTGCCAAGGATATTGGCCGTTGCTGGTACCACAACGCATAAATCGGCTTTATCCGCCAAAGATATATGTCCGATCTCTTTTTCTTGATACAGATCGAACATATGCGTGTGCACCGGATTGTTAGACAAAGTCTGAAATGTCAGGGGAGTAACAAATTCGCATGCATTCTGCGTCATCACCACAGAAACTTCCGCTCCGGCCTTGGTAAGCAAGCGGAGAAGTTCTACAGCCTTATATGCCGCAATCCCCCCGCAGACCCCCAAGACAACCTGTTTACCCTTAAGTATTGACATAACTTCGCCTCTTTTTAATATAAATTCAATTTCTCGCTTATCGGCAAATCAGACATAGTCCCCATTTACAAATGGATTTGACTGCTGCTCGGCTCCTATGGTCGACTCAGGCCCATGCCCTGGGTGAACTACAGTGGATTCCGGCAGAACCATGAGTTGAGAACGAATGTGCCCGAGAAGTTGGTGCATATCTCCTCCGGGTAGATCAGTGCGCCCAATAGAACCCGCGAACAGAGTGTCGCCAGAGAAAAGATGCCCCTGCCCATACAGACAAATTCCGCCAGGAGAATGCCCTGGAGTATGGATAACTTCAAAACTCAAATCGCCGATCTCAAGCAGATCACCGTTCTGCAGAAAACGGGTGGGTGCGGGCGATTCCACCGCTGGGAGGCCATAACTTGCCGCTTGACGCGAGGCCTGTTTCAGCAGAGGGAGATCCTCTTTATGCATGCAGAATTCAATCCCGGTTCTTTCAACAATTTCACTATTACCCCCCACATGGTCAAAGTGACCATGGGTATTTACCAACATTTTGGGTTCTAGTCCTTCCTGTTCAATGAGCTGAAGAATTCTTTGCGCTTCGTCACCCGGGTCAATAATCAACGCTTTTTTGGTGCGCGGACACGCCGCTATATAACAGTTGACCTGTAATGGACCTACGGGCAGGCTTTTAACGATCATTCTAACCATCCTCTCTGCTTCCAAATAAATCAAGGGTTGCGCCCGCTAATTGCTCTCCGAGGGAAGAACGCAGTGGCTCCTGATATCTATTATTGCGCTTAGGGGTTACGTTTTTTGTTGCAGTCGGCTTTGTTGAGGGCACTGCACAGGGAGGAATACTGGGAGGCTGAGCACTCTGCGGCTCTGCGGTCTGCGTTTGCTCTAGGGCCGGTTCCATCTCATCTGCCGGAGCGTAAAAGTAACGGTCAAACAGGCGATGGTACGAGGTCCACGCAGATGGATTCTGCTGCTCGCGCTCGATATGCTGGGAGATGCCATTGATCTTAGCATCCATATCATCAACAAAGTTAAGCACCACTGCCTCCAGGGTTTTGGGACGCTTGGGTGAGCCATACTCATATTGGCCATGGTGCGATAGGAGCATATGCTTGAGCAGCATCGCTTTGTGCGGTGGGAAGTCGGGCCATGCCCTGATCTTCTCCTCCAGCATCTCTACCCCCAAGACGATATGCCCAATGAGTTTGCCGACGTCCGTATAATCAAAACTGCGAGCATAACGCAGCTCGGCGACCTTGCCTATATCATGCAACAATGCGCTGCACACCAGCAAATCACGATTGATCTGCGAATAGCGCGCGCTTACATCCAGCGCCAGGCGCGCCACACACAGTGAATGCTCCATCAGACCACCCAAATGGGCGTGGTGCATCGTTTTTGCGGCTGGGGCCTTGACATACAAACGGATGAACTCTTCATCCGCACCGAAAGATTCGAGCACACGCCGATAATCGGGATCTGCTATATGCTCAACCATGGACCAGAATTCTGCTAGCATCTCTTCTGGTGTATAAGCTGACACCGGCAGAAAATCGGCAAGATCAACCAGCCCCTCATCTACACGTACGATGCTAGTGATAATAAGCTGCATCTTGCCCATGAACACATTGGCCTTGCCCTTGACATGGACAAAGTCATCTTTGTCAAACATGGAGGTAAGCTCATCTACCCTATCCCAGACTCTTCCATCCACTTCACCACTACGATCCATAAACTTCAGGTTCATGTATGGTTTGCCGTTTTTAGCCATCGCCATATTTTTATCTCGAACCAAAAAAATACTGTCGACGGAGTCGCGCTCACCGATATCTTCAATGTAGATCTTCTTCAAAAGTACCAATCCCTTCTCAACCTCTTTTGCCTGTAAATTCATAAAGTAGGCAAGTTCCACATCCGTTTTCTGCCATAGTGTTGCCATTGTGGTTCGCTACATTCACGCCCCCACATTACGCTTGTTCTGAATTGATAACCTGAACCACTTTGAGCCCATCGAGGGCAGCGCTCATAATCCCACCTGCGTACCCCGCACCCTCACCCACCGGATACAAACCCTGGCAGTTCAATGATTCCATCTGTGCCGAACGGAGAATACGCACCGGCGCAGAAGTACGCGACTCCAGGGCAATCAGGTTCGCCTCCGCAGTAATAAAACCCTTCATCTTACGCTCAAATTGCGGTAGCGCCTGCACTAGACCGTTGGATACAAAAGGTGGCAGATAATCACGCAAGTCCACTTCACGTACTCCAGGTCGACAGCTGCTTGAAACCCCAGCGTTGCCACCCTGCAAAAAACTCAGCATATTCTGCGCTGGCGCGCGATAGTCACCATTGCCAGCAAAAGATTTCTGTTCCCAATAGCGCTGAAATTCGACTCCGGCCAACGGATCAGCACTACCGAAATCTCCTGGGTGCACACTCACAACCAAGGCACTGTTGGAATTCTGTGCATCACGCCTGGAACAACTCATGCCGTTCACTACGACCGAATTCTCTTCACTGCTACTGAGCACCACTTCGCCCCCAGGACACATGCAGAAAGAGTACACCCCCCTGCCGCTAGAGCGATCGTTCCAGTTCAAGGCATATTCCGCTGCAGGCAATTGCCGATGTGGAACTGCGCCGTATTGAATAGAGTCAATAAGCGCTTTCGGATGCTCTACCCGCACTCCCATGGCAAACGGTTTCGGTTCCAGTGCAACCCCGCGCTGCTGCAACATGGCATAGGTATCCCTTGCACTATGGCCGATGGCTAACACCACCGCATCGCAGTGTATATGTTCAGAGGTATTGACTACAACCCCCCTTATGACTCCATTTTCAATATTTAGATCAGTAAGGCGGGTATGGTATCTGAGGTTAACCCCAGCACCACGCAGCTTATCGCGGAAGCGCACCAGCACATTACGCAACACATCGGTGCCAATGTGTGGCTTGGCATCAATGCGGATATCTTCCGAAGCACCACAGGCAATAAGAATGTCCAGCACTCTGGCCGAGAACGGGTGTTTAACCCTGGTGGTGAGTTTACCATCAGAAAAGGTCCCGGCGCCTCCTTCACCAAACTGCACATTGCTTTCCGTATTCAGCGAGCCCCCGCGCCAGAACATCTCCACGTCAGTGGTACGCTGCTCCACCTGAGCACCGCGCTCAAGCATGGTCACAGCATGGCCGCTGCGAGCCAATTCAAGCGCAGCAAACAATCCCGCAGGTCCCATACCAACTACGATTACCTTCTTCACCGTGGAATTACGCTGTAGGCTGAATTCAGGTGCTGGTTCCAGCTGAATCAGGCGCAGTCGGCCACTTTCCTTTAATTGCGGTGGCAGCTTAACATCATGTGCCAACTCAAATTCAAGGGTGTATACGCGCAAGATTCTCCCTTTGCGGCGGGCGTCAACCCCGCGACGTACTATACTTAAATTCCCAACGGCTGCCGCAGGTATTTGCAAAAGATCTGCTACAACCTGGTGCAGATTATGCTCAGGCTGCATAAGAGCTAGAGGTACTTCGGATAATTTCCAACGTTGTTTTGTATGTTGCTTCAAAACCTATTCTTCACTCCTTACGGATGCGACATAATCGCCCGATATCTTTTCAAGGGGGAATTCCAAGTAAAAATCAGCGCCGGATCCCAGTTCACTCTCCACCCATATATTACCATTGCAGCTCTTTACGGCCCTAAGCACCACGGAAAGACCAAGGCCGGTGCCATCCCTTTTGGTGGTAAAAAAAGGGGCAAAAATTTTACCCAAATTATCTTTCGGAATCCCAGCACCAGTATCTCCTACGTGCACCAGGGCTCGGCCAGCTTCAACCCTAAAATCGATACTCAGCGTTCCCGAATTCTTCATCTGAAACAGTGCATTACCAATCAAATTGGTAAAAACCTGTTTAATTTCCTCAACCCCAGCGGCTACATATACTGGAGTACGTTCAATATTCACATTTAGATTAATTTTCTGATATTTTATCTGTTCTTTAAACAGCTCTAAAGCTTTATCAATGCAGCTATGTAGACAGGTTTCACACGTATCCATGCTGCTTTTTTGCTTGCTGGCGTTAAGCATCTTACGCAAAAAAATGTCGATACGCTCAACTTCTGCAAGAATGTTCTGCGCGTAATTCTGTACGTTTGCATTATAATTAGTCTCGGATTGCAGCAGCTGCGCTGTTAGAGAGATAGAATTCAAAGGGTTGCGAATTTCGTGGGCTAAACCTGCGGCTAGGTGCCCTGCTGTAGCAAGCTTTTCAGACTGAATCATCTCTCGATTAGCCTGTTCCAGTTCTATACTTTTTTCATGTACCCTCAACTCAAGCTCTTTATTCCAGAGTAAAATTTCGTGTTGGAGTTCCGCCCGCTCCTGATGCAGACTCATGTTAACCATTTCTATATGTCTCACATGCAGGACATTCTCTATCCGTTTAAATAAATCTTTACTTTTAAAAGGTTTAGAAATGTAATCGCTGGCACCGGCTCTCATAACCTCAACCGCCACCTCCGCGCTACCTTTCCCAGTAAAGACAATCACATAGACATCTGGATAAACATTTTTGATCTGCTTGAGCACCTCCATACCGTCCATTACGGGCATCATGTAATCTAGCAGGACCAAGGCTGGTTCGAGTTCTTCAATCTGGCGCAATCCGGCCTTGCCGCTGCTTGCGGTCCGGACGGAATAACCTTTACGGGTAAAAAGGGTCTGGCACAATTCTAATATGCAGCGCTCATCATCTATGACAAGCAGTTCTATTGGCATATATCTATCCACTTACCACCTACTATCCTTGACTATCCACCTGCAAGTTCCTCTTAATGCATCACAGGGCACCAATCTACTACAATATCCCTTGCGGACGTATAATCCATGTGCAGCTATTGCTATAAAAAAGGGCAAACCCGCAGAAAGGCTTGCCCCAGAATATCGTGCTCCCGAAACATTGTATTGGTGAGGGTGAATTATTTTTTCTAAGGATTTGGTACTGACAATACTGGGATCTTGGATTTACGCAGAACTTTTTCAGTGGTGCTGCCAAACAGAACATGATCAAGACCACTACGCCCATGGGTTCCCATAACTATCACGTCTGCGTTTAGATTAACCGCCTGCTTGATGATCTCTTCGTGCGAAACACCGGGGACAACTAGAACACCGTAATTATCTGTAGCACTGAATTTTTTCTTACAAAATTCATTCATCATCTTGATGGCGCTCTCTTCTATCTCTTTATAGAGAACATCAAAAGATACGTGTGGCACATAAAATCCACGCAGATCGACAGGTTCATCTATGGTGTGCATTAGTTCCATGCGCGCTCCGGAAGCCTTGCATAAAGCATATGCGTACTCGAATGCTTTATCAGAACAATCAGAAAAGTCCGTAGCAAATAAGATAGTTTTAAATTCTTTCATAGCAACCTCCTTCGATGGGAAACGATTATGAATCAACCACTGAGATCTTTTTCAATACCAACTTCAACTCTTCAAACTTTACCGATTAACCTACTAAATAAAAAGCTCTCAAGTTGGCAGATTCAAGATATATATCCAACCCACCATGAGCCATGACAATAATAACATACATATCAAGATATGTTGTTTTGATTTGTTGCAGCAAATCCTAGCATAGAGCAAGGGAGCTTTAATGCCTCTCAAAACATATTTATGTTTTAATTCTAAAAAGGTTCAAGAGCTTCATAGGATCTGTAGGACTATCGGGATGATTCTTTATCGTCAACAATATACATGATTTTTTATGCGACCAAACCTAGTCGAGCATCTCCACATATTCACGAGCTTCTTTCCCCAACGGGGTCTTGTCTTCACGATTAGATACCTCGCGGAACTGCTCACGAGCCTTGGACTTTTTATCCTGTTCTAGCAGAGTTTTGGCGTATTCGAATCTTACGATGTTGTCAAGCGGATCGATCTTGAGCGCTTGCTCAAGCGTTTCCTCTGCTAGGGAGTATTTGCCCATCTTCACGTAACTCTG
Source organism: uncultured Desulfuromonas sp. (assembly GCA_964411865.1). Taxonomy (GTDB): domain Bacteria; phylum Desulfobacterota; class Desulfuromonadia; order Desulfuromonadales; family Desulfuromonadaceae; genus JAIVHC01. Next base: position 9,803 of record CAYPNO010000024.1, read on the forward strand.
TGCCTGCAGATACATAACGGATAAGTTGTTAGGAAACAGTTTTAATGCCTCCCTGTAGGCCATTACCGCCTGGATATATTCGCCTGCCCGATGTTGTGCAATCCCAAGGCCTGTCAGCGCCCCAACTGGATACTGGAACACCAGATTATCTGCTGCTTTGCGAAAAAATACTGCGGCATCGTTCCAGCGCTGCATATCTAGATACAAGGCACCAATATTGTTGTAGATGTAGGGATCTTCTTGTTTTAGCTTCAAAGCCTTAAAATAATGACTCTCCGCTTGAGCATAGGCAGACTTACGCTGGTATGCCTGCGCCAGCAAATTATGTATATCGGGATCGTCCGGATTCAGCCTTACCCCTTCTAACAACTCCTTGAGTGCATTGCTGTAATCCTGCACCGTCATATATGACTGTCCCATTTGATAATGGGATTTGGCCATATCTTTTTTGGATGGTCCCGCTGCGACACATCCGCTAATAATAAAGGCTGTAAATAAAAAGCAAGCTGTTCTCAACATGAGTATCTCCGTGTTCTGGGCTAATCGACCCCTTTGAACTCTGTGAGCAACTGAAACTTGCGATATCGATCTCGTACCTGACGGATGTCCAGTTCGCGCATGCGTCCGAGGCTGAACTCTTCCACGTTAAAAGAGGCCATAACACTGCCAAAAATAATGGCCTGACGCATCGCTTCGTCCGAAATATTATCTACACTGCTCAAATACCCCATAAACCCCCCGGCGAAAGAGTCACCAGCACCGGTGGGATCAAATACAGCGTCCAACGGATATGCGGGGGCAGCAAAGACAGCATTGGGGGTAAACATCACTGCACCGTATTCCCCCTGTTTTACCACCAAGGTTGTAGGCCCCATCTCCAGCACCTTGCGTGCAGCCCTCACCATATTTGGCTCATTGGCAAGCTGGCGCACTTCTGCCTCGTTAATCAACAGTATGTCCACGTATTTCAGGGTCTCAAGTAGCGCCTCTCGCTTGCCCCCAATCCAAAAATTCATGGTATCGCAGGCGACAATCTTAGGCTTAACCACCTGCTGTAACACTTTAAGCTGCAGAGCAGGATCAATATTACCCAAAAAAACATATTTGGCGTTGCGATAGTTCTCCGGCAAGTGTGGATCAAAATCTGCTAACACGTTAAGTTGAGTGTCCAGGGTGGTAGCCTCGTTAAGATCGTAACTGTAGCTCCCTTTCCAACGGAATGTTTTGCCGCTGCTGCGGATTAAGCCATCCGTATTGATACCCCGCTGTTTCAGAAATTCGATATGTTCTTGCGGGAAATCCTCCCCCACCACGGCTACGAGATTGACCGTAGTAAAAAAACTTGCTGCGGTGGAAAAATAGGTAGCTGAGCCACCCAGCACCTCGTCAGCTTTACCAAAGGGAGTTTCTATACTGTCAAAAGCCATGGAACCTACGACAAGGATACTCATATTCTAGTTACTCCTTAAAATACTTACCGATAATAAGATCAAGTTTCTCGCGCGTAACTGGGTTAAATTGGGCAGGGTCCGTCATAACACAATGCCGCGATGCATCCTGGCAGGAGCAAGTCCGCTGTCCACCGATAACCTTAACCGCCTCCACAATGATCTTTCTTGCCATTTCAACATTGGCACGCATGACCGCTACGACAGCCTCTACGGACACCGCAGCGTGGTTTTGATTCCAGCAGTCATAATCGGTGGCCAGAGCCACAGTTGAATAGCAAATTTCAGCTTCGCGCGCCAAACGTGCTTCGGGCAAATTCGTCATCCCGATAACGTCAACCCCCCAACTACGATACAGATTTGATTCAGCCTGGGTTGAAAAAGTCGGCCCTTCGATACAAATGTAGGTGCCACCTTTGTGCAACGCCGCGCCTGCTCGCTCAGCTGCTAACGCTAAAATATTTGCTAACTCGTCGCAAACAGGTTGGGCAAACTGAACGTGTCCCACGATCCCATCACCGAAAAAGGTGTTTGCACGTTTGCCACTGGTACGATCAATAAACTGATCTGGGAGGACAATATGCCCTGGGACGATCTCCTCTTTCATGCTACCTACGGCAGATACGGAAATGATCCGCTCAACCCCGAGCACCTTCATCCCATAGATGTTGGCTCGATACGGCACTTCTGAAGGGAGGAAACTATGGGCGCGTCCGTGTCGGGGAAGGAAAACCAGCTTCACCCCTCCAAGAGTGCCAGTAATATACACGTCTGATGGTTCACCAAATGGAGTCTGCAGACGCACCTCCTCTATATCCTGCAAACCCTCCAGTTGGTACAAGCCACTTCCTCCAATTACACCAATTACTGGCACAGACATCTTTTTGATCCTTTCGATTGACAAGATTATGAATTATTTCGTTCCAGCTTACCTTTGAGCTGCCCGCAGGCGGCGGAAATATCCTGTCCTTTACTAGCACGCCGAATAGCGACCAGATCCCGCTGCAGCAAATAACTTTGAAAGGAACTAATAGATTGCTCATTTGGACACTTATAACATGAGCCCTCGTGCTCGTTAAACGGTATCAGGTTTACCTTTGCTTTCACCCCATGTAACAACTTTACCAAACGGCGCGCATCTTCCAAAGAGTCATTAATTCCTTGGATAAGAATATATTCGAAGGTTATGCGACGTTTGCCATGCAGAGGAAAGTCGCGACATGCCTGGATAAGTTCCCGCAACGGGTAACGTTTATTGACCGGCATCAGGCGACTGCGCACTTCATCATTGGAAGCATTCAGAGACACCGCCAAGTTTACATTGACGCGTTGAGCCAGTTCGCGCATCTGCGGTACCAAGCCACAGGTTGACAGGGTTATCTTGCGCGAACTGTAGTCCATTCCGGCTGCGTCATAGAAAATATCAAGGGCATCAACCATGTTGTCCAGATTTTGCAACGGCTCACCCATTCCCATAACTACAATATTATGGATATGCTGTTCGGCGCGCACCGCGCATACCTGGTTCACAATTTCAGCAGTGGTAAGATTACGCTTTAAGCCGAAAGAACCGGTAACACAAAAATCGCACCCCATAGCGCAACCAACCTGGGAGGAGATACACAAGGTGGAGCGCCCACTCTCCATGGGGATCAAGACGGTTTCGATAGTGGCGTTGTCATCGAGGCGAAACAGATACTTGCGCGTGCCATCAGAGCTGATTTCCACAGTTTCAGGTTTCCACTGCGAAACATACGCACGATGTTCAAGTTGCGCGCGTAAATCTTTAGACAAATCAGTCATTTGTGCAAAATCTAAGATGTTTTTTTTATACATCCAGCTCATCAGCTGCTTGCTGCGAAAGCGCTCTTTTCCAAGTCCAGCCAAAAACTCTATCAGGCCAGAAGAGGTTAAGCCGTGCAAGTCTATTTTAGGTTCATCCATAACAATTCTATACACTATCTATGAGGTAACTATCTGAAGCTTGACGACTCTACCATGTCGAGCGCCACCATAAAAAAAGCCCCACGGATTGTATCCGAAGGGCCTTTAATCCTCAAGCGCGATTGAAATTGCTTTTTACAGCAGCTCCATACCGGAAAAAAAGTATCCAAGCTCAAAGGCTGCTGTTTCAGGTGCGTCAGAGCCATGGGTAGCGTTCTCGCCGATGGATACACCAAACTCGCGGCGCAGAGTTCCTTCAGTCGCATCGGCAGGATTGGTAGCACCCATGAGATCGCGCCATTTCATAATCGCGTTATTAGCTTCGAGCGCCATTACCACACACGGGCCGCTGCTCATAAAGTCTGTCAATTCGCCAAAGAAAGGGCGTTCTTTATGCACATAGTAAAAGCCTTCGGCTTCAACCTTGCTCATAAACAGTTTTTTTAGCCCAATAACCTTAAACCCTTCGGCGTAAATACGCTCCAGTATTCTGCCAGCATGTCCAGCGGCAAAAGCATCGGGCTTGATAATAGCAAATGTTTTTTCCATAATATGGATTCCTTTTTCAATAAGTGGATCAGTTAAAATACCTTAGAATTCAGAAATTACAGGCATTATGTGGGTATGTGTGACAACTGTACACGCTTGCCATTGCACAGCTTCAGGGTGTGGACTATTAGCATCTCCATCGCTAAAAGTCAAAGTGCGATTGCCTCAATCACAAGCTAGCCCCAGAATGTAATCTGGTTGCGCCCCATCTCTATAGAACGTTGCAAAGCACTATCCACACGCTTTAAAGTCTTCTCAAGTGTCTGTTTATCTTCGACTGAAACAACCCCTATACTAGCTGTCGTAACAAACGGTAAATTCAAACAGACCAATTCATGCAGTTTAGTTAACAACATGTTGGCCACTTTGAGGGCTGATTTTCGGTCTGAATTAGACAATAAGATAATAAAACGATCTTCCCTGACCTGACCGATAATATCTGAGCGCCGCAAAGAAGACCCAATATTGGATACAACCTCTTTTATCATAGTCCTCGTGGCAGCTTCCCCAAAGGTCGCCAAGAAATTGGCATAGTAATCCACCTCAAGACTCACGATAGAGAAGATATTCTCGTAGCGCAGATATCTATACCAGTCGCGCTTGAGGGCATCATGCAAGGAGGCCGCATTCAGGACGCTGGGGTAGATTTCAGAACCTTGCTCAGGACTGAAACCGCCGCCTGCAGACATCTCACAAACGCACTCACCTTCTGTCGCAGAAGCCGCTATACCTAAAACCCCTAGCAATCCACTGTCTGAATTAATCTTCCTGCAGGTAAAATCAATATTGTGCTGCCCCGCCCTGACACTAAGACTGAATGTTTGTTTTACGGCTCTTGCATCATCCCCCTCAGAGGCGAGCAGATATTCAAGCAGACTACATCGTGCCAAGCTATCCGGCGAAATATCGCTTATTTCCGGATTTAGCCCTACCTCTGTCAGGGTCTTTCCCTCAACGGCGGTGGGGGTTAACCCTGACATCTGCGCAGCAGCTGCATTCCATATGCGAATGTTTGCCTGTGCATCTGTAAAAAATACTGCCGTCGGAAGTTCCTCTAATAGCTGGCGGTACTCTTCTGCACCGATTTCTTTATTCTCTCTCATACAAATACCTATTCATAATTAATTCGTGCCCATAACACAACCATAACATCCTAAATAACATTGGCAATGAATTAAAGTACAGTTTCGTTCCAAAGTCAAACAGCTTGCTGCAGATAAGCTGTTACCTGGACTAAGGCCTGGGCGCGATGACTGATATGGTTTTTTTCTGCCAGGGAAATCTCGGCCAAGCTCTTGCCCAGCTTGGGAAGCCAGAACAAAGGATCATAACCAAAACCGCAACCACCTCTAGGCTCAGTCAATATTTGCCCTGCCAGCCTGCCCTCAAAGATGTGACATTCCCCTCTCGGCGTACACAAAGCCATAGCGCACACAAAAGCTGCACTTCGCTGTGGAGTCGGGAGTCCTTGCATACGTTGAAGTAAATATGCGTTATTCTCTGCATCGGTAGCGCCAGGGTAAGCAAACCGAGCAGAGTAAATCCCCGGACTACCATCCAGCGCGTCAACCACCAGACCAGAATCATCCGCCAGACACAGTAGACCACTCTGAACCGCAATTGATGCAGCTTTTTTACGCGCATTCTGGACAAAAGTATTACCATCCTCCACCGCAGGAATCCATTCCGGGTGTGAGTTCAGCCCAACTATTTCAACTTCGGCAGCTTGCAGTACTGCCTCTATTTCGCGTAACTTCCCCTGGTTGGTCGTTGCCACTACAAGCCTTAATCTGCTCATCTTGGTGTGCTCACTTCTGGAATATCTGCTGCTGCAACAGGTGCAGCTCTGCACACCCTTTAAGGGCTAAATTTTTCATTGCGTCAAGTTCCTCCCCCGTGAACGCTCGGGTTTCGGCAGTGCCTTGAACTTCAACAAAGTCTCCAGTGCCAGTGACAACAAAATTCATGTCTACATCGGCGCGACTGTCCTCCTGGTAGTTCAGATCTAACAACGGCACCCCATCTACAATCCCTGCACTGATCGCCGAAACAGAACCTACTATGGGGTTTTGCCTAAGGACCCCTGTCGCCAGCAGGGTATTCACAGCCTGATGTAAAGCTACATATGCGCCAGTAATAGCAGCGGTTCTGGTTCCGCCATCGGCCTGTAAAACGTCACAGTCTAGTTGGATGGTGCGCTCACCAAGAAGCTCAAAATCAATCACGGCACGCAATGCTCTGCCGATCAGTCGCTGAATCTCATGGGTTCGCCCCCCAATCTTCCCCTTAGAGGATTCGCGCATATTACGGCTATGGGTAGCGCGGGGCAACATGGAATACTCAGCGGTAACCCAGCCGCGCCCTTCTCCGCGCATAAAAGGAGGCACCTTTTCTTCTACAGAAGCGTTGCACAACACCATTGTCATCCCGGAGCGAATGAGGACAGAACCCTCGGCGTGGCAAGTGTATCCAGTTTCGAAGCTTATAGGACGTAACTGCGCGGCAGCGCGTCCATCGAGGCGTAAAGATTCGTGCATATATTTCTCCTTAATTTATCCTTTGAGTTTCAGCTTTTCAGCTATACCCACGCTAACCCTGCTTAGCGGGTCATTAATTCTGCATTAAAGTTCTGTAGGCCGTTAAAGAGCGCTGTTACCAGTTGTTGGCGCGCGGATGCTTCGGTAAGGTTTTTAACATCTTCGGCATTACTCAGGTATCCAAGCTCAATAAGCACTGTGGGCAGGTCCCCACCTGGGAGAGAAAGAAGATCGGTGGTCCCGATCTCACCTACCTTAAATCCAGCACTACGCAAAGTCCTACGCAGATGCAGCGCCAAAGAGATACTAGTACCTGAGAGCAACGCCTGCTCTGGGTCGCCGGTACGCACATACAAATTAATTCCATGTTGGTTCGAATTCAGCGACGCTTGGGCATGAAGAACGAGAAAAAGATCGACCGGATTGTCGCGCGCTGCATTTAGCCGTTCCCGCACCTTCAAGGAATAATCATCATTCCGACTCATATAAATCGGTATCCCCAACTGCATTTTGAGCAGTCGACGCAAATCCAGAGCCAGATTCAAGACCAGATCTTTTTCCTTTACCCCCTGCAATCCAATCACCCCTACGTCATCACCCCCGTGCGCAGGGTCAAGGGCTACACCACGTAACTGTTGACGCGATTGAACTTGCTGCCGGCTAAGCAGTAACGCAAACAACTGATCCTGCTCATCTGCTACTATAGAACTAGGGCTCGCACTGGTACCTAGGTTGCGCAAGTAGATACTGAATGGTAGCTGATCCGCTAATTGATTCAAGATAAACTGCTCAGAAACCCGCAGGCGTCCATCAATAAAACGCGCAGGGGAGTCGAGCATGATATATTCAGAGCGGTATTTCATGTAGGGGCCTCCCGGATACAAACTTGCTTTTCCACCGGGAAGATTTATAAAATACGTGTGTTGTGTTGAGTGCCAGTAGCCCGAAAGATTAACCGCTGGGAGCGCATCATCTAGTGCTAGATAGGCCGAGCCCGCATAATTATACACCTCGCGAATCAGCTGAGGTTTCTGCCCCTGTACCGACAGTTCCACCTCGGCAACAACATG
>CAYPNO010000025.1:0-17094 GCA_964411865.1 uncultured Desulfuromonas sp.
CGATAAAGCTGATTACGCCGAGCATGGTCACGGTGATGGCTGTCATTACCGCCACCAGGGTGACACCCACTACACGCATCCGCGTGACGTGCACCCCTAGCGAGGTGGCGGTATCGTGACCGCACATCAAGGCATTGAAGCGCCGCCGCTGTGTCCACAGGGCGCCAAATCCGACAACGGTAACCGTTCCCAACACGCGCAGATCGCGCCAATCAGCGCGTCCTACATCGCCGAAGCTCCAGTGGACAATAGCGGCCAGCTGGGTGTCATCGGCCAGATATTGGAGCAGGGTCGTGGCGGCGACAAACAGCGCACTGAGTGCCACCCCGGCGAGAATTATGGTCTCGCGCCCACACTCGCGCCACAGGCTCAAGGTGAGAATCAGCAGAGTGGTGGCCATGGCGCCGACAAAGGCCAGACCCGTTACCGCCAGCGGATGGGTTGCGGGGCTCACGCCGGACGATAATAGCCAGATACCGCACGCCGCGCCAAAGGAAGCACCCTGGGAAATACCCAGGGTGGATGGAGAGGCCAGCGGATTATTGAGGAGCACCTGCAGGATAAGCCCCGCCGTGGCCAACGCTGCGCCGCCAAGGATAGCGCTGCAGGCACGTGGCAAGCGGATGTGAAACAGCACGCGCTGCGAAGCGTTCAAGTTTTGGCTGTCACCAGCCCACAGCGTGCGCCAATCCAGCTCCATCGCCCCGCTGGTTAGAGCTAGAATGGTGATGAGCCCCAGCACCATAAGGGTCAACAGCCAGCCTACCTTCAGGCGGCGCTGACGTTGATGATAGATGCGGGAAATATTCATAAGGCGGGGTCATCCGCATTTTCTATATTGATACGCGCAAAGGGGCCGAACAGTGCCGCCATCTGCCGGTACAACGGCTCCCCGACAAAAAAGCGATAGCAGCGGTCGGCGGTGACGGCAATCTCAACATCGGCGAAGGCTTCGGGATAGAGAATGCTGCCGATGTAATAGGTTTCCGCCAACACTGTATCGGGGCTGGCGGCGTAGTAGTGGGGGATAATGCGGTACAGGTGCTTGTCCCGCACGGCACGCAGCGCCGCGAACGCCGGATGGTGTAAATCGTTCCGCACCAAAGCTTCGCCGCTGGCGCAGACAAATATCATCTCGGGGTCAGCTTTAAGCAGGTTCTCCGCGGCGATGGAGAAACGCCCTTTTACCAAATTGACCGGGGGCGTGATCTCATCTGCAATGTTGTTGGCCTGGAGCAGAACAAACGGAGGATACGCGCGACTGGTGCCGAGCAGACCATGGGCAACGCGAAAATTGAGCCCCCCGATATAGACCGTGGTCGGAGCGAAGCTGACACTGCTACGCTGCTTCAGATCGGCCAAGCTTGTATGGATAAACTCCTTGATATGCGCGGCACGCTCATGGCGGTCACACACCGTAGCGATAAGATCGAGGGATTGTTCAAACAGGTGAAGCTGCGTAGTTAGATTCCCGTTGTGAACCATCAACACCGGAATGCCGGTTTGCTGCTGCAAATGGTCCGCAACCTGCGCGGATCCCCAGCCCATGAAGATCACATCGGGCTGGAGCGCTACCAGTGCCTCGGGATCGAGCTGTCGCCGTGAACCGATGGAGGGGAGCGAGCCAAGGTGTGGATTGGCCATCCGGTAGGAGCGCCCGGTGCCTCCTACCCATTGGCGCGGCTCTTTTTCCTCCTGTTCCACCCCCACTACCTGAGATGCCAGCTGCATATAGCACACCAGACTCAGGGCGGAATGAATTCCCACCAAATTGCGGGCGGGGGTGGTTATCTCCACCCGCCGTCCGGCAAGATCGGTTACGGTGCGTGCTTCACCGGCAGTGGAGGCCATTACATTCGCTGTGGCGCGGGCATCAGAACAGAAAAACGTGCTGCCACCCAGCAGCCAGAACAGCATTAGGGTGGTAGCTAGTAGCCGCTTTAACTGTTTTATCGTACTCCTTAGAAGGTGCATTGCAGTCCTACAACCAGGTTTAGACCCGGCTCATAGAGCCAATCTTGCTGACTGGAGCGTAGATGGCTGCGGTAACGGCGGTCAAGCAGGTTTTTGGCGCTGAACTGAAGGTTGACCGCCTCGAACGCGCCCAAGTTGCCAAGGTTGAGCCCTGCATGAAAATCATAGGTAGCGTAACCCGCAGTCTCAGCTTCACCGGCGGCGACATTGCGCTGACGCGCGTAGATGTTAGCCTGGACACGCAGATAGTAATCCATCGTGGCACCCAAAGGGGCGGCATAACGCAGACCGATGCGCCCGTTTAGCGGCGCAATAGAGCTGAGGTGGTCGTGGGTATCGCGGTCCTTGCCTTCCACCCAGGCGATGGCTGTTTCCAGGTCAAGATGCGCAATCAGACGAAAGGTGGCTTCGGCATCAAACCCATACAGTTCGGCATCCTCCACATTGGTATAGCGATAGGTAGGGATATTGCCGAGGAACGCGTCGTCCTGCGGCACCAGATCAATATAGTCGTCGATGCGGTTGTAGAACACGCTGATATAGCCTTTTGCACGTGCGAACATAAATTTAAGTCCGATATCGGCATTGTAGGTGTATTCGGCATCGAGATCCGGATTGCCGATTATTACCTGGCTGCCGCCACCACGGGTGGAATAGCGCTCAAACAGGTCAGGAGCACGAAACGCGGTACCCAGATTAGTGCTCAGGTGCAGATGGTTGTTCAAAGCGAACAGTGACCCCAGGCTGAAGGTCGCAGCCTGATCGGTCTCGCGCGAGAACACATTAAGTGCCTGCTTGGTGTTGGCACCGCCGCCGCCATAGCTGGTCTCAGCCATAGTCACGTTGTCGGCATCGGCTGCAAAATAATCGTAACGGCCACCGAGGGTCAGATTCCAACGCTGGGTAACGGTGACCTCATTCTGGGCAAAAAAACCAAAATGATCGCGCTTTCCATCGGGGACTGGCTGAAATGTGATGCGCTTTTTCAGGCTGCCATCGGTGGTGCTGCTTATCTGCTGGGTTTCAGCGGAGTCAGTGGTTTCGTGCACTATTTCAACCCCGGTGGTCCATTGTTGACTTACCGCCGGTTTGAAGGTCAGTTGCACCGAGCCTCCGGTGGCGGTGGTGTCTATGGTGTTTTCTTTCCGATTGGAGACTTTTTTGGCGCTATTGGGGAACTCTCCCGCAAAGCGGCGCTTCTGGTCTACATGAAACAGGCGGGTTTCCATGCGCTGCACCAGACCGAGATCTTCGCCGACATGTCCAAGTTTGTAACTACGGGTGTTGAACAGGGTAAAGCGGGATTCAGGAGCGGAGGGATCTTTCTGTGGAACCCCGAAATCGTCGATGTCATGGATGCGCAGCGCCGCCTTAATGGTATGTCGGGCGTTGATTTTGTAGAGGGTTTTCAGGTCAAGATTTTTGCTTTCGAACTGGCTGTGGCGCAATTTTTTATTGTTACCCATCTTGTAATTATCATGATCCTGCCCCGCAACACTCAGGCGTAGACCGAGTCCGTGCCCGCCGACGTTGAGGGTGTAGTTACCTATCAAGCCTTCATCAACCGATGAATAACGTGTCCCGATATGATGCTCGGCCTGCCACTGGTCGCCATCGGCGAAGGAAGCCTCTTTGGTGATGATGTTAATCACTCCGCCAAGGGCGTCGCTGCCGTACAGAACTGAAGCCGGCCCTTTTACTACTTCAATGCGTTCGATGCTGCTGCTGTCCAGAAACGGCGTCAGCGGTGCGCGCCCCGCCCATAGGTTGGTTTCGCGATCTCCATCGAACAATACCAGCACCCGGTTGGCACCCATACCGCGGATTGTCGGCGTACTTTCCCACGGCCCCGCACCAGTCAGGGTGACTCCCGGCACACCGTTAAGCATATCGGTAAAGGTGGTGGCGTTTTGCTCCTGTAGTTGCTCATGATTTACGACGCTAATGGTTACTGGCGTGGCAAAGGCGGGGTTCTGCGAACGGGTAGCAGTGACCACCATATCATCGAGGAGAATCGACTCGGCCAAGACCGATTGAGCCCCGAAAACCATGCATAGAAGAAATATAAAAATAGAACATCGGCTGTGTAACATAAATTACCCCCCAATAAAGCGTCATCCATGAGGTGCGACAACAGTGATACGGTTAATAAAATGGGGGAGTGCTTCGGCTGCGATGGAATAGAGCGCCGTTGAAAAGACAGGGCGAAAATGGACATAGCAGAAAAATGGGCGTGGCAGAAAATAAAAAAGCCCGCAACCAAACGGCTGCGGGCTCCCATTAAGACCCTGGACCTAATCCATGTCGACCGAATAATCCCCTTCGGTTTTTTGACATCTTAGCCACGCCAGCAGGTCTTCTGACTTCCGGATCATCCTTCAAGCGCGCCTTCCCGAATGTTTCAATTCAGTGGCATGTTGCACCTGTTGTCCCCGGTTACAGCGGTGGGTCCGTTCCCGATTTTAACGGGATTCCCTTTTAAGCAGCCGCGCGGGCTGCACACTGGCGTGGTGAAATATTTAATTGTAGATTTTAAAAGTTGGCAGGCAGGTTTCTCCGCTCGGCCAGAGTGTTTTGGTTCCTTACCCATTATATAGGAGTGGAAAACAACTTCTGTGTGTAACCCATTCAGCGCGTTGGCGCAATCAATTTTTCCATCGTAGGGCATTCATTTCAGTTTGGGCCAACTGTTATCCAAAAAATTGCTGTTCAAAAACCTCGAAGTCAAAGCGTTTTTCTGCCAACTCGTGAACCAAGGCAATTTTCTCAGTGTCCTCGTGGGTGATCTTGGACACGTCATCGTTGATTTGCAGATACAGATCTGAAGTGCTGTATTTATCTGTGCGCATGTAGGGAATATTGCTGCGGTCGATGATCTGTTGCGTGGTTTTGCCTATGGGTTGTCTGCCGGGGATCAGCAGTCCCGCAATTTTGCTGCGGTATTCCGGCATCTGATACAGAACGCTCAGGGTTACCAGCAGTTCATCCCGGCTGCTAGTGACAATCGCCAGGGTAGATTCGCGCAACAGTTCGGTCACACGTTGCGTAGATGCTGCACCCACCTGGACATGGTGGACGATGTTATCCGCACAATCCTGATTGCCCTGAATTTCAAGGTTCAAAATGCCGGCAATGCGGCGCATGGTGGGGTTGGCCAGAATAGGCTGGTAATTGAAGCCACCAAACACGGTAAAAGGATGCTCCGCAAATGCCAAGTGGAGCAGGTCTAGAACCATGTCGCGTTTTTTCGGCACGATTTTATTTGCCAGCAACGCACGCACTTGCGCCTGTTCGCGCTCAAACAAAGCCAGATTCATATGGACCGAATCGATTACGCTGCCAACTCCACCGCCTGAAATCATGAGCACCGGAGCATCGAGCATCTTTGCCATTCGCGCGTTAGAGATTCCGAGAACCGAGCCGACACCACAGTGTCCCGCCCCTTCAATAATCAGGAAATCACACTTACTCTCTAATTCGGCGCAGGCAGTGCTGATCTGCGTGTGCATTGTGGTAACGTCGAGCTCTTTATGCAGCACCTTCTGGGTGTCGCCTGGTTGGAGAACCAGCGGCGACATGAGCTCAAGCAAGTCCTCCTGGCCTAAAATCCGCGCCATCAGGACTGCATCTTTGTCCGCGGCGACACCGTTGAAGAGAGTAGGTTTGGGCCCGAGGGGTTTGATAAAACCTACGCGGGGATATTTTTTCTTGGCTAGATGGAGCAGGGAAAGGCTGATGGTAGTTTTGCCGCAATGTTGTCCGGTAGCGGCAATAAAGAGTTTACGTGCCATGGTGCGATCTCCTCATCAGTTAAGGGTTTTTGCTCTATATGGTATAGCTAAACCGCGATTTTAATGGTAGCACCGTAATCCTTACAAAACTTCTCATCCGCTTTTTTGTTCTTTGAATTTCATCGTGTTGCATATCTAAGCTCCTTTGGGGGACTGCAATGAATTGCCACTACAATCCTCTCAAATTTCTTAACAACATTTAAAATTACACGATTCTGAAATGTTTGACAATCCCTGTTTCAGGACTCCGCCGCAGTTATGGTTATGGCTGACTTCGCTAAGCGCAGCGCCCGTGCACGCCGCAACGCAGCGACAAATCCATCCAGCGCTTCGGGGGCCGAGGCCAGGTGCAGATGGATGTAGCTCGCTAAAATCTGTCCACTGCAGTAGCCTTCATCACGCCATGAGTTGTCGCGGTTGGTGCGCACTCGGTAGGCGGCGTGCCAGTCCTGACTCTCCAACGGATCGCTGCATAGTTCAGAGTAGTGAAATTCGTGTCCGCGCAGCTTGGTGCCTGTGCAGCCAAAGATGCCGGGTTGTTGCAAGGTGGCTTCCATGTAGCCGAGGCGTTTGCGCCTTGAGCGCAGGCGCGTCCAACTTGGGATAACTCCGACCAGCGGCCAGCGCTTTCCCGCTTGTTCTCCTGCTGTTTCTTGCCTCTTACCACCATCCTCATTCTCCAACCCCTGACTGAGATACACCAAACCGCCGCATTCGGCATACACGGGACGTCCGCTGGCGCAAAACGCTCGAATGCCGGCGCACATGGAGCTATTGGAGGAGAGCTTTTCAACGTATTCCTCCGGATAGCCACCGCCGAGGTAAAGGCCGTCGCAGAGGGCGGGCAATCCTGCGTCTGCCAGTGGAGAGAAGAAGTGTAGCTGCACCCCGCGTTGCTGCAAGGCGTCGAACAAGTCAGGGTAGTAGAACTGGAATGCGGCGTCACGAGCTACACCCAGGTGTACGGTATCTCCTGCGGTTGTGTTTACCTGGGTGGAGGTTATAGAAACTAAAGGGGTGACACTCCGTGCTCGGCGTACCAGGCGATCGAGGTCGAGGTGCTGCTCGGCAGCAGTGACCAGTTGCTGTGCCAGAGAAGCGCTCCAGCATGTTTCCGCGGCTGAGACCAATCCTAGATGGCGGCTCGGCAAAGCGGGCACGCTGTTGCGCGGCATGGCTCCGAGGAGTGGCGGCAGGGCGGCGGCTTGGAGCGCCTGAGTGAGCAACGTTGCATGGGATGCGGAACCGCAGAAATTGGCGATAACTCCAGCCAGAGAGATGCTTGGTTCGAAGGTGGTATAGCCATGTACCAGTGCCGCGAGGCTGCGTGCCATGCCATGGCTGTTAACCACCAGCACCACCGGAGCTTTGAGCCAGGCGGCGATCTGGGCCGTGCTCCCTTCGAGCGTGTTAGGAGCGCTGCCGTCGAACAGCCCCATCACCCCTTCGATGACGGCGATGTCGGCAGTGGCACTGCACTCTGCGAACAGGCGCCTAACGTAGTCCTGGCCGCACATCCATCCGTCCAGATTGTAGCAGGGGCGTCCAGATATGCGGCTGAGGTGACCGGGATCGAGATAGTCCGGCCCCACTTTAAAGGTCTGCACCTGCAAGCCACGCTGCTTCAGGGCGGCAACCAGCGCCAGCGTCAAGGACGATTTGCCCACGCCGCTGTTACTCCCGGCAATTACCAGGCGCGGGCAGGTGTTCAAAACTCCACTCCCTTACGTGCCGGGATCCCCTGCTCTAACGCATGTTTAAGCGGCTGGATGGTGCTGACGGTATCTGCCAACTCAAGCAGCGTCGGCGCGGCATGGCGCCCGGTGAGCACCAAGGTGATAGGTGTCGGAGCGCGACGCAGCAGATCGACCACTTCATGTTCATCCAGGAGGCCATGGGCTACGGCACCGCAGATTTCATCAAGGATGATCAGGTCATAGTTACCACTGCAGATATGTGCGGCTGCGCGGGTCAGCCCCTGCGCAGCAGCTTTTTTATGCGCAGGGTAGCGCGGGTGCTCAGGTCTGGGGACAAAGCCAAGGCCACATTGTTCGGTCGGCACGCCAAGCTGACTTAATGCCGCCAACTCCCCGACGGAGGTGTCATTTTTCATGAATTGAAGAATCCACACACGCTGGCCATGCCCCAGCGCGCGTAGCGCCATGCCGAAGGCAGCGGTGGATTTCCCTTTGCCGTTACCGGTGAAGATCAGGATGTTTTTGCGCGACTTGGTGTCCGTTGAGGTGGCGCGTGGCGCATCAACTGGGGGTTTTGGTATTGTTTCCGCCTCGATCTCTGCGGACAGAAGCAATCGATGTTGAAACCAGTCCAGGCGCTTGTGCATCTGTACCACTTCACCGACTATGATCACTGCCGGGCTGGTAACGCGCTGGAGCTTCACCTGTTCTGCTGCATCTGCCAGGGTGGCGATGAGGGTGTGTTGCTGCGGTGTTGATGCATGGCTGACCACGGCCACCGGTGTGGCAGTGGGACGACCGTGTTCGATGAGCTGCTGGCAAATGGTGGCAATATCGGTCAGCCCCATGTAAAACACCAGAGTGCCGCGCCCGCACCCCAGGGCAGGCCAGTCAATGTCGCGCTGCGGGTCTTTGCGGGTGTTGAGGTGGCCGGTAATCAGGGTAACGCTGGTGGTAAAATCGCGATGAGTCAGGGGAATTCCGGCGTAGGCTCCGGCGGCAAATCCGGCGGTAACCCCGGGCACCACCTCAAAGGGCACCCCCGCATCGACCAGGGCGTCAACCTCCTCGCCGCCGCGCCCAAACACAAACGGATCCCCACCCTTGAGGCGCACCACCACCTTGTTCTGGCGCGCCTTTGTCACCAGCAGCGCGTTGATCTGCTCCTGCGGCAGCGTATGGTGCCCCATGTTCTTACCCACGTAGATCAGTTCGGCCGTCTTGGAGGCTTCATCCAGCAGGGCCGGGTTGCACAGGCGGTCGTAGAGCACCACTTCGGCGTGCTGCAGGCAGCGCATCCCTTTGAGTGTAATCAGGCCGCTGTCGCCGGGGCCAGCACCGACTAGATAAACCATAGCATTTTCGTTCACGTTATTTCTCCCCGTCAGGAACTTTAAATAGTGGATGCCGCTGGAATGCGATTAAACCGCATCGAAGTAGCGTTGCAGAGTTTTTATCAGTTGCTCCATATCGTCAAAAACGTTGAGAGCGGCGGTTTCAGGACGCTGCACCACGATCAGTTGGCAGCGCTCGAAACGCGCGGCTTCGAGCTTTTCCGCCACCCCGCCGGCACGGCCACTGTCCTTGGTGACCAGTATCCCGATTTGATGTTGCCGGATCAAGGTTCGGTTTTGCTCCAGGGTAAACGGGCCGCGCCCCGTGACACGGTTGGCAACGGGCAACCCTGCTTGCTCACAGGCGGCGCTAGAGTCAGGATGGTCCAGGACGCGGGCGAACAAGCGCACCTGCTTGCGCTGCGCTGCTGCCACATACGGGGCTAGATGGCGCGAGCCGGTGGTCAGTAAAATCCCCCGTTTCGATTTTTTGGCTAACCGGGTTGCGATGGCGGCGGCATGCGTATGATCCGTAGCGCGAATCCAACCGGAATCATTGCTGAGGTAATCGGCACCACTGCTGGCGTCCAGCAGTGCCTGGCGCTGATAGCGCAGATACGGGCGCTGCGTGGCGGTGGCTGCGGTTCGCGCCGCCTGCTGAACCTCGCTGGCATACGGATGGGTGGCATCGATAACGGCGGTAATCTGCTCCCGGTGTAGAAGCTCCTCCATTTGGATCGAGTTCAGGCGGCCACAACGGCGCCGGATGTCCAGGTGTTCCCCGACATTCAGGCTGGTATCGGTGGCGGTAGATACCAGCACCCGCCACCGTGCCGCCACCAATTTCAGCGCTAAGGGGGCGGTTTCACTAGTGCCGCCGAGAAGTAGAACGTGTGGCTTGTCGGTCATGCAACCCATCCCTTATTCTTTTTCGGAGTAATAGCCGCGCGGCGTGACCATCCGCCCATCCAGTACACAGGTGGTGGAATTGCCGATAATCACCACTGAACGCATCCCTACCTCTTGTTCCAGCAGATGATCAAGATCGGTGAGCACCAAGTGCTGATCCGGGCTGCTTATCGCAGTGGCGATGCCGACAGGGGTGGTGCCGGAGCGCTGCGCGCGCAGAATACGTACCGCCTCTTCTAACTGCAGCACCCGCTTTTTGCTGCGTGGATTATACAACACCACCACTAGATCAGCGGCAGCTACCGCTTCAAGGCGGGTGACAATCATCTCCCACGGCACCAGTAAATCACTTAAGCTGATGCTGACGCTATCCAACATCAACGGTGCGCCCAGCAGGGCTGCGGCTGAATTAGCGGCGGTGACCCCGGGGATTACTTCCATGTCGATATGTTCACCAGTGGCGGCTGCCATCTCTATTGCCAGCCCGGCCATACCGTAAACTCCGGCATCGCCAGAGGAGATCAGGGCGACAATCTTTCCCACCTTGACCGCGTCCAGAGCGGCACGGCAGCGTTGTGATTCCTGCATCATCCCGGAGGTGACAATCTGCTGGGTGGTGATTAAATCAGCGATGCTTTCCACATAGGGGCTGTAACCCACGATCACTTCGCTGGTGCGGATAGCGCGGATGGCGCGTCCGGTGCGATCGTCGGGGCTGCCGGGACCAAGCCCAACGAGGTACAGTTTTCCTGTGCTATCGCGATGGTGATGCCGTTGAAGGCTGTTTTCTGCAGTATTAATGATGTCCTCCGTCCTGCGAGCAGGGCCGCGGGTTCACTTACCGCGGGCAGTTGTACATGAGTGGCAACAAAATCTGAATACCCGAAGGGGCGGGTGCTGAGGCGGATTAACGCCGAATCGATAATGCGCAGCGGGATAGCGAGCTCTTCTGCAGCCAGGAGCAATCCGGGTTCCTGTGCTTTGACATCGGCGCTGGCGAGAAAGCGTACCCGTTCCAGAGGTAGATCAATCAGGGCCAGCGCTGCGCTAATGGCGTGGCGAATCTCTGCGGCGCTTTTGCCTTTGCGGCAACCGATTCCGACGATCAGATCCTTGACCGTTTCGGTAGTGGTGGAGATCACCGGTTCTGCGCCGATACAATTGGCGATGTTCAGCGCCAGTTTATTGGCTCCCCCTTCATGTCCGCTGAGCAGACTGACAGCGTAACGCCCTCCGACATCGACACACACCACCGCCGGATCACTTTGCTTGCTCTCGATCAGTGGGGCAATGGTGCGCACCACTACCCCACATGGAGCTATATATACCAAGCCGGCGTAGCGCCTGAAAATCTGCCGGGTCAGAGAGTAGACCCGTGCGAACGAGGTGACTCCCGGGGGCACAGCGATGGCCTCATGCAGATATTGGTCAATCTCCATGCTGACGCTGATCTGCTCCATCACCTGCAACCCCTGAGGAGAAAATGTGATCACCGCGACGCTCATGCCGGTGCTCCATTCTCAGTTGCCGTACGATAGCCGTGGCTAAAATGGCGGTGATACAGTTTGGAGACCGGGAGGTCGCGCGCCAACGCGTGTCCGACGATAATCATCGCGGTTTTGCTGATCCCCGCTTGGGTCACCTGTGGCGCAATATCGGCCAAGGTGCCGCGGGCTATCACTTCATCGGGCCAACTGACACGGAAGATCACCCCGACCGGGCAGTTTGAGCCGTAGAACGGGATCAGTTCCTCCACCACTTCGGCTAGTTTGTGAACCGACAGGAACAGACATAGGGTCGATTCGGTACGCGCCAACTCTGCGAGTTCCTGTTTGGGCGGCATGGGGGTGCGCCCCGAGGTGCGGCTGAGGATGATGGTCTGAGAAACCTCCGGTGCTGTTAGCTCGGTCTTAAGGGCGGCGGCTGCAGCTTGAAATGAGCTGACGCCGGGCACTACCTCGTAGGGGATTTGAAGCCGCTCCAGCACGTTCATCTGCTCGCGAATCGCGCCGTAGATGGACGGATCGCCAGTGTGCAGGCGGATAACCTCTGTATGGTGTTGCCGGGCTTTGACGAACACCGCTTCAATCTGTTCCAGGGTCATGCTGGCGGAGTTGTGAGCCTCGGCATCGGCTGGAATCAGGGCGATCACCTCCGGGCTAACCAAAGAGCCGGCGTAGATGCAGATTCGGCATTTACTGAGCAGGCGCTGAGCTTTGAGGGTCAGCAGTTCCGGGTCGCCGGGTCCGGCACCGACAAAAATAACTTTCATTGTGCTCTCCTCTATTCTTTATCCAACGTACTTATTTTCGGCGTGCCTGCACGATAATCACCGCCAGATTCCCTGTCTGGGGTGGAGCATGGCGCAGGCGAAGAAGGTCTGTTTCAATGTGTTGCTCCGGCAGCCCTGCGCGTGCGACAAACACACTGCGTGATAGAGCCTCTGCTTGTTCAAGAAGGGTGATGATCTGTGGTAGCAGCGGCCCGATCTTCATCAATACCACGCCACCCCCTGCCGCGAGCAGGGTGCGAATTTGCTCCAGATCGGTAGCCGCAGGGATCAGCGTCAACGGGTGCAGCCCTTCCCCCAACGTGGAGTTGGTCAGGGCGGCGGCCGCGCTGAAGGCACTTATCCCCGGCACTGTTTCAACCTTTGTCGTGGGCGAAATATCTCGCAGGGCGCGCAGCAGGTAGATATAGGTGGAATAGAGCAACGGGTCTCCGAGGGTGACAAAAGCCACATCCTGACCGGCCTGAAGACGCGCACATATTTGTTGTGCAGAGGTGTGCCAGTGGTGCTGGCGCTGCTTGGAGTTGCCTGCCAGGGAAAAGGTTACAGGCACGCTCTCGCACGTGGGAGATGCATGGGATTTGACCACCTCGGCAACATAGTTCTGGGTGCTCAGGCGTGAACTCGGTACATAGATGCAGGCGCAGTTGCGCAGCACCCGCACCGCTTTTAAGGTGAGCAGTTCCGGATCACCGGGACCGACGCCAACACCATAGAAAGTTCCTGTGTGTGCAGCGGTCATGCGGTCACCTCCTTATGCAGCAGGAGGATTATGCTGCGCGACGCCAGAGTGCTTTGGCGCAAGGTTTGCGCATCACACCCATGAATTTTTTCATGCGCCAGGGTTAGGTTTTCGCACACCACCGCGTGATAGTCTGCGCCCAACCTTTCGAGCATCTCTGCGCTCCAGTTAGCGGCGGCGCGGGTTCCGGCAAGAATGGCGATTTTGCGCCATGCGCGTAGCTCCTCAGTCTCTGCCGTTGGGGTGCGGCCGTGGGCGCTGAGGATACGCAGATCGTTCCAGTCTATTCCAAGCCGCGCACAAGCTACCTGCACCGAGCTGATGCCGGGGAGGAGCTGGCACTGTTCGTGTCCGAAGCGCTGCTGCACGCGCCGCGCCAGACTGAACAGGCCGCAGTCGCCGGACACCAACACAACCAGGCGCTGCTGGCGGTAGGTTGCCATACGCTCGAGGAGCGCCTGAATATCGGCACCGACGGGGAGGCGGATAGCGTCTACAGCTGCGAATAGATCCAACAGGTGAGGCGCGCCCACCAGCACTTCAGCCTGCGCCGCAGCTTTTTTGACGACACTGGTCAGATAATCAGGGTGGCCGGGGCCGCATCCGGCAATGATAATTGGTGGCATGATGTTCATAGAGCGTCCTCTGATGTTGCAGACATGGATCGCTCCCAGGGAGACAAATCTCCGGCGCTCCCAAGCACCTCACCTTTGAGGTTGATCAACACTACCCGTGGCTGCCACGCGGCAGGAAAGGTGCGTGCGGTGCTGCGCTGAATCTTGTGTGCTAAGGTTGCGGCCACCTGGTGGCGCTTTGCAGGTGTGAGTTGCTGCATAAATAGTCCTTCAACCGTGGTGGCATCAGCTATAGTTGCGATGGGTGCGGCGCCGGGGCGCGTTAATAGTTGACGCGCCAGATCGGCAACAAACGGTGCGGCGCTATCAGACTGTTTTGAGTGAGTGTTCCATTGTCCCATCGCCAACTTAGCCAGTTTGCCGGGATGTCCCAGCATCAATACGGCGTTGAACGGGTGCTGCTGTGCCAGATTGAGCATATAGCCCCACTCATTACTCACCTCCACCACCTGCTGCGGTTCGAGGGTAAATTCCCGGCGTGCGGCGTTGCGCCCCATATTCCCCGGCACCAGTACGGGGGCATGGATATGGCTGGCGACACAGATATCCAGCGCGCATTTCAGGGACTGCTGTAATGCTGGAGCGCTGAATGGTCGCACCCGCCCACTGGTGCCAATAATGGAGATACCTCCGCGAATGCCGAGCTTAGGGTTGAAGGTTTTTTCTGCCAATTCTGCGCCCCCATCCACGCTGACGGTGACGATAGCGCCTTGATCGGTCACCTCACGCACAGCGGCGAGAATCATGGCGCGGGGTACCGGGTTGATAGCAGCTTCCCCCACCCCTAGCGCCAGCCCGGGGAGGGAGACGGTGCCGACCCCGTCTCCGGCGCGAAACACCAGCTCCGTGCTGGTGTGAGGACAAAGGTGGACGTGAATCCGTGCACCATGGGTGACATCGGGGTCATCACCGGCATCCTTGATGATGCTGGCCGCAGCGCAGGTTGTCGAGTTGCCTTTATCCCTGGTTTGGACACGGGCGTCGCACAGTTTGAGAGTAGCGACGGGCCACTCCAGGCGACTGCCGTCCGGCAGCGGAATCTCCACCTGTGTAACCCGTTCGCTCCGGAACAGCAGTAGCGCAGCGGCCTTGGCGGCTAGAGCCGCGCAACTGCCAGTAGTGACTCCTCCCCGAAGTCCCTCCCGTGCCCCTTGTCTTTGGGTCTCTCGTGAGCCTTCGGTCATGTCGGCGGGTTCTCCACCCAGCCTCGCTGCCCGAGCTTGATAATCATGGTGGTCATATATCCCAGCGGAATTGGAGCCCAGCGGCTCAGGTCTTCAACCAACAATTCATGCTCGCCCTGTTCACCGCAGCTAACCAGACGTGCGTTACTGAGCAAATTGCGCTGGCGCAACAGTTTCAGCAGCGCTTCAATGCAAGCACCCGCTTTGTACAGCACCAGAGTTTCGCATTGCTCCAACGCCAGCGCCACCGCATCCAGATTGGTGGCCGACATCAGGGTCAGGCGATCTTCCTGCAGGGTTAATACTTCCGCAAAGCGACTTGCCGCAGTTTGAAAGGCACTAATACCCGGCACCACATGCAGATGGGTGGCTGGCATCAGTTCGGCCAGGCTCTGCAAGAGGTAGGAGCTGGTGGCGAAAATCAATGGATCTCCCAGAGTTACCTGCACCACGGCCTGTCCGGTGCTGCAGCGTTTCGCCACATCGGTGGCCAACTGATGCCAACGCAGCCGCGTTTTCTGCGCGTTACGTTCCATGGGATAGTTGTGGACAATGATCTCCTGGTGTTTGAGAAATGGGCGCACCGCCTCCAGCGCCAGACTTTTGTCGGAGTTTTCAGCCTGGGGCGATAGAATTGCATCACAGTATTCCACCAGGTGCGCTGCCCGCAGGGTAAGCAGATCGGGTGCGCCGGGGCCGATACCGACAGCATAGAAATGTCCGGCCTGTGGAACTGTCATCTCGGGGGGATAGGTGAAAGAATCCGGTGCAGAGCTGGATGTCGATGGGGGGCAGGCATTGGTAGGCATAGTTTCCTCATGGGATTCAGGTTAGCGCGCTGGCGGACAGTTTCGTTGATCCGACGTTACTTTGGAGCTACAGGCTGGCCAGCGCCCGATCCAGGTGGTCGAAGTAAATCTTGAGAATCGCGATATTCCAGCCCAACGATTTACCGCACCGAGTTTGCGGAGCCTGAATGACGTTTTTCCAGCTATCATCCTCATCGCCAAGGACGTCGTTCATAATATGGTCTCCGGCCACGATCATCAGCGGTACAAAATGAACCACCGCCGGTTTTCGTTCTTTGATCACCTCTAGGGGTGCGGTGCCCGGTGTACCCTCAACGCTGGCTACCACTAAGTGTGGAAAACGCGCTTCGATCGCGGTGGTAAACACCTCAAGCTGCTTGTTGAACTCGGGGTATTTATCGTTGCCGTGGGCGACAACCACTGTCGCAACATCGGAATCAATCTCTGGAGCCAGCGCGGTGATGGTCGCATCAATATCGACATCATTGGTTAGCAGCGCATCCCCGAAAGCCACCTGCAGGCCGGTGGTGTCGACGTCGAGGATGGAGTGATGTTCCTGACCGGGAACCACAAGCAGGCTCTGGAACACCATGCGTTGGAAACCACGCGCGCGCAGGTCGGCCACCACTTCAGCAACTGTGTGGGTGACAATGCCGCGCTGCTTGAGTTTATGGATGATAAAGCGAGAGGTAAACGCCCACTTTATTTCATAGTCCGGATAGCGCTGATGCGCCTGGGTGTCGATAAAATCAAACACCCTGCGTGCCTCATCTACCGAGGTGCCGAAGGCTACCAGTACGATGGCAGGATGCTGGGTAGCGGCAGCGGTGCCTGTGTTTGGTGTGGACATAGAATCTCCTGCTAAAAAGAAGAACTTGTAAAAAGCTAAGGGACAGTAAGATAGATATACGCAAGCCTAATCCGTCATTTCCGTCATCCTGAACTCGATTCAGGATCTCCTTAAAAAAAGAGGCTTCGAAGCTAGAACCAGATTGCGGATTAAGTCCGCAATGACGGTATTTGGGTAATTCCATATGGCGTGTCTCTACGGTACGGCCAGGGAACACAGGGCGTGCAGGCACGCCACTGCCAGCGGGCTGCCACCACGGCGTCCATCAATTATAATATGGGGGATTTCGGTGGTGCGCAGCTCTTCCTTACTCTCAATCACGTGGACAAACCCTACCGGCATGCCAATCACCAGCGCCGGACGCAAACCCTCTTCCAGAATCAGGCGGTTGATTTCCAGCAGTGCTACCGGCGCGTTGCCGATGAGGATAATGCTGCCGTCAAGCTGGGTGCGCGCCTTGCGCACCGCAAACAGCGAGCGTGGTAGCCCGGCGTGATGCGCCTGTGCGGCAACATCGGCGTCAGCAACATGGCAGAGAATGCTTTCGCGTTGGTAGGCAGGGTTGAGTTGCTGGAGGCGTGCCACGGAAATGCCGGAACGAATCATGTTGCTGTCAGCGTACAATGTCGCCCCACGGCGCAGTGCGGTGGCGCAGGCAGAAAAAACGTCGGCACTGAAGCGGGTGAGACGGGCGAGTTCAAAATCGGCGGTAGTGTGGATCAGGCGGCGCACCACCTCCCACTCGTTCACGCTGTAAGAAGCACGGTGCCCATCGCGTTGTGCTTCAGCGTCGATGGCGGCAAAGGAGCGCCGTTCGATCTCTGTGCCACTGAGTGGATTTTCGTACAGGGCGTGAATAAGAGATTTTGGCTGGGATGA
>CAYPNO010000026.1:0-17089 GCA_964411865.1 uncultured Desulfuromonas sp.
TTCGAACCCTCGGTACCTTGCGGTACACACGCTTTCCAGGCGAGCACCTTCAACCGCTCGGTCACCTCTCCGCATTAAGCGCAGGATAGTACACAGCATAAGCGAGACTGTAAAGGGTTTTCTGCCCGCATGGCGCGATAGCTCAGCTAATCCGCGCTGAAGACTCAATCCTTCGCGGTTGCAGCGCTTCGCACCTTGTTCCGTGCCCGCACCGCCGCAAAAAAACCGGCTAACTGCGCGCGGCACTGCTCGCGGCACACCCCTTCGCGCACTTCGACTTGATGATTGAAGCGCTTATCGGTCGTAAAATCATAAATAGAGCCTGAAGCACCTGCACGCGGATCGTGTGTGCCAAATACCAGCGTGGGGATACGCGCCAAAATAATGCCCCCCATACACATCACACAGGGCTCCAAGGTCACATACAAGGTGGTGTCTAACAACCGCCACGACTCCATGCGCTGCGCCGCCAAACGCAGGGCAATAAGCTCGGCATGCGCGGTCGGATCCTGCCAGGTCTCACGCCGATTTCCCGCCGCCGCCAGCACTCGCCCGTGCGCATCTACAAGCACCGCGCCTACCGGCACCTCTCCCAATGCTTGCGCTTCACTGGCCTGCTGGAGCGCCAACTCCATGTAGTGGCTATCAGCTTCCAAAACATGCCCCTTTTTGGTGTGCGGCATCGAAACCTTCGCCCCGTCGCCGCACTTATTCTATTCGCCAGTTTCTCGTCATTGCTATCTACAGTATTGACTTGTGAAGATAAAGCCATAATATGTGCGCCACGATACCTTAATCAATAGAAGATATCCATCCTCGACCACCCACGAAGAGAGCCCATGACTGACTCCAACATAATCCCCCTCGGCAGACCAACCAGTTACCCGCAGCAGTATGACCCGAGTCAACTGTTCGCGGTGCCGCGTGCGGCAAAGCGTGCCGAACTCCGCCTTGGCGCCACCCTCCCCTTCAAAGGGGAAGATGTGTGGAACGGCTATGAAATTTCGTGGCTCAACTCCAAGGGTAAGCCCGTCGCAGCGCTGGGACGATTCCGTTTCCCCTGCACCTCGCCGCACATTGTCGAATCAAAATCGTTCAAACTCTACCTTAACTCGTTTAACCAGAGCAAGTTCGACTCCAGCGCCGCAGTTCGCACCTTGATGGAGCAGGATCTGAGCACAACGACTGGCGCAGCGGTGCAAATCACACTTTACCCGCTTGGAGAATCCGCGCCGGTGCCCACCACTTGGCAAATAACCGCACTTGAGGGGATCTGTATCGACCATCTCGACATCGAAATTAACTGCTACCAGACCACGCCCGAATTGCTGCAGCAATCCACCCCTAACACCGATATAAAAGTCACGCAAACCTTATACAGCCATCTACTCAAAAGCAACTGCCTTATCACCGCACAGCCTGATTGGGCCAGCATCTGGATCAACTATCAGGGTGCCGAAATAGACCACGTCGCCCTGCTGCGCTACCTGATCTCATTTCGCCAACACAACGAATTTCACGAGCAATGTGTCGAGCGCATTTTCACTGACCTGTGGCACCATTGCCACCTCGAACATCTGAGTGTGTATGCGCGCTACACCCGCCGTGGCGGCCTCGATATCAACCCGTGGCGTAGCACCGAAACAGCCGCTGCCCCTGACTGGCGCCTCGTGCGCCAATAAAAAAGGCGGATCCCTTTAAAGGATCCGCCATAGAGTACCCACTTAACGTGCAAAGGTAGAATAATACTGCGTAGTTTTACTTACCCGCCATGATCGCTTCTACGTCGCTGGCAACATCGCCAATCGCCTTGATATTGAAATTATCCACCAGCACCTTAGCCACATTCGGCGACAAAAACGCCGGCAGAGTAGGTCCAAGACGGATCCCCTTAACCCCGAGAGAGAGCAGCGCCAGCAGCACGATAACCGCCTTTTGCTCATACCAGGCGATATCGTAGGAGATGGGCAGGTCGTTGATGTCCTCCAGGCCGAATACTTCCTTGAGCTTCAGCGCAATAAACGCCAACGAGTAGGAATCGTTGCACTGACCAGCGTCGAGGACACGTGGGATCCCACCGATATCACCAAGATTGAGCTTGTTGTAGCGATACTTGGCACACCCAGCGGTCATGATAACGGTATCTTGCGGCAGCGCCTGTGCTACTTCGGTAAAATAGTTACGGGTGGTGTGGCGTCCATCACACCCGGCCATGACTACGAAGCGCTTAATCGCCCCGCTCTTAACCGCGTCCACTACCTTATCCGCCAGCGCCATCACCTGCGCGTGGGCAAAACCACCCACAATCTCACCCTGCTCCAGCTCTTCGGGCGGAGCACAGGTTTTGGCCTGCGCAATTATAGCGCTGAAATCCTTAACACCCCCAGCTTCACGCTCAGGAATGTGCTCAACCTCAGGATAGCCCGCCATACCAGTAGTATAAATCCGATCTTTATACGCATCCTTGACCGGGGTGATACAGTTAGTGGTCATAAGGATAGGACCGTTGAACGAAGCAAACTCCTTATCCTGCTGCCACCAGGCGTTACCGTAATTGCCCACAAAGTGGTCAAATTTCTTGAACACCGGATAGTAATGAGCCGGAAGCATCTCGCTGTGGGTGTAGATATCCACTCCGGTTCCTTCAGTCTGCTTCAGGAGCTCTTCCATATCCTTCAAATCGTGCCCTGAGATAAGGATACCTGGGTTCTTACCCACCCCCAGATTAACCTTAGTGATCTCCGGATTGCCGTAGCAGCTAGTGTTCGCTTCATCGAGCAGCGCCATTCCGCTAACCCCGAACTCACCGCATTTCAGCACCCAGCCGACCATATCGTCAACACTCAAATCATCCGTGGTAGAAGCCAGTGCATCGAGAATGAAGGCGTATATCTCATCCTTTTCAAATCCAAGCACCGCCGCGTGCTCGACATAGGCGCACAGCCCCTTCAGCCCGTAGATCAGCAGCTCCCGCAAGGAACGCACATCTTCATTGGGTTGTGACAACACCCCGACCTCTTTTGCCTTTGCGGCAAAATCTGCCTCAGAACCGCTCCAAGTAACGCACTCCGGGCCAGCAGCCATGCCAGTCTTGAGCTTCAGAGCATCGCGACGCTGCAGCGCCTCTTTAATCAAGCCAGTGATGCGCTCATTATCAAAGTTGGCGTTGGTGATAGTAGCAAACATCGCCTTCGCCACAAACAGGCCAGCGTCAGCATCATTTTTACCCTGCTTACGCGCTTCACGGTCTACAACGCCTATCCCCTTAAGGATATAGACCAGCAGATCTTGCAAGCCAGCGGTAGACTCCTCCTTACCACATACCCCTTTAACCGTGCATCCAGTTCCCTTAGCGGCTTCCTGACACTGAAAACAAAACATGCCCATGGTGTTTCTCCTTTTACGTTTAAGGTTAAGCGAGCAAAACCTGTGCACATCACAGATTGATTAAGACCTCGAACCATTGAAGCAAACCGAACATGCCACACCTGAATATGAATAAACTTGATTGATATCAAAAAAGGTAAAATATTAAATGAGCAATGGGTGGTGGAAAAAGCGATTCCGCATAGTACACCTCTTGATCATAGGCGCATGCCGTGCCCTGTACGCCTGGCAACCAATATAGATATGCGAAGTGAGCAGGGGGGGTGTGTAGAGGCACGGAACGCCGTGCCCTTGCACTCATCTGATTCAGAAAAAATCTTTTAGAAAAAACCCCAGCGCCATTAAACAACCCACTGCGACTATGAATCTACGTAGCAGCGCTTGCGAAACACGGTAAGCAAGCGCCGCTCCCGCGTATCCGCCCGCCACGGCCATAACCCCAAGCAGCAGCAAAGGCCCTCCGGCTATGGCTCCGCCAACCGCGTAGACACATACCGCGACGGCAGTTAACAACGAAGATATGACATTCTTCAGACCGTTCATTCCATGCAGATTAGTCTGCCCAAGGAGCCCCAGCATCGCAAGGAGAATGATCCCCAACCCGCCATTGAAATATCCACCGTACACGCACACCGCAAAGAGCCCCAACCAAGCAACCACTCTGCCAGAAGGTGTAGCAGCAACCTGTGGCGCGGCGCGCAGCACCGAAACCTTATTGCGGCGCAAAAGCCTTGGACCTACAACAAAGGCAGCCGTTGCAAGTAAAATCAACCATGGAATCAGGAGTGAGAAAAGCTGCTCACTTGTATTAAGCAGGATAAGCGCCCCAAGGGACCCACCAGCAACCGAGATGAAACTGATGCCAATAAAATTCAATCCAGCGGGAAACTCGATATCCCGCCGAAAGCGCCATGCACTAGCGATATATCCGGGCAAAAAAGCTGCGGTACCTGTGGCGTTGGCCGCCACCGGCGGCAAGCCCACAAAAACCAGCACCGGCAGGGTGATGAAACTACCCCCACCCGCCACAGCGTTCAACGCACCCCCGATAAAGCCTGCTATCCCGATCAGCACCCAATCCATCTATGGCGAACGTCTCCCCCTTGAGTAAGGCACCGAAACCGGCTAACCCTGACCTTGCTGCTGCATAAGCCAGCGGTGCAGCTCTGCATCGCTGAGCCTGGTGGCGCATAGCTCATGCCAGGAGACCGCACAACGGTCCCATTGATGGGGAGCCCCGCTCAGAGCTTTCTCCTGCAGCCTCGGATTTTCAAGGGTGTAGCGGCGCACAAACTCCACATCGTAAAACACAAAACTGAACACGCTGCGCACCTGCAGTAGATTCGCCACTTGGCGCACCGCAAAATCAGGCGCACGCACCACATTTAGGAAGTGGCGTAGTGCCTCGTCACCATCCAGAGCAAAGTAAGCGGTGTTAGGGCTCGTCATCATGGTGTGCAGATGCGCCAAGGTACGCTGCTGCCAACTCGGGATCGACTCGAACCAGAGCAAAAACTGACGCTGCGGCTCAACCTTATGCGGGTTTAGACGATTATTTTCTTCAGTGTGGCGCATTAAAAGTTAAAGTTGAACAAATCGTCGTCAATCTTTTCGCCAAATATTTTATCCACATCAGGTACTTCTGGCGTGGCACCTTGCTGCTTGAGCGTTTCACTGTGCAGGCGCCCCAGATCCTGCAAATGCTGCATCGACAGCAACTGGCAGTACGCCAGCGGCAACACCCCGGCCTTGCTCACCTCTTTATAGGCATCATACTCAAGAGCATTGAGAGCCTTTTCATTCACACGGTACAACCCGTCAATCTGCTGTTCCTGCGTATCAAACTTCAACTTGATCGGCCAGGGCTGCAGCAAGTTATGCTTCTGTAACACCTTGCAGATCTCCAAGGTACGCTTTTGATCCTGCTTTATCTGCTGCAGAAATGAAAGAACCTCGCCCAGCGCCTTACTCGGCTCCCCCTCGGGGGTCAAAAACGACTCTCCCTCTGTATCCGAAACCAGACCGCTGTCTGCATCGATACACAGCACCTGTTTATTGTCTTCAGTATCGGCGAGTACAAAAGGATAGCCACGATAGGCCGCAGGGATATAGCGCCCGCTCCAACGTCCATCAGCGTTCACGAACATGTTAACACCAGGCTTCAGTCCCTGCACTGCGACTGGAAACGCCTGCCCATCTTTAAGGGAAAATCCAATGGGTAACGAAAGCTGAGCCTTGGGCAACTCTTGCATCACCAGCGGTACAATTGCATCACCGGCGGCAAAGCTGTAGCTAGAGTAGCGCTGCCAGCGTTTGGTCCCGAATTCTGATTTTGTAATTGGTTTTATATTGGCCATAACAAATCTCCTCAACAAGTTAAAGTATCGAAGTCTCAAGTAAAAATCCTCGCTACCATATCACGGCAGCGAGGATTTCCACACTAGCTTATGCGCAGTTAAGTCCTACTGCTTTTCTACCGGCAACTGCTCAGACAACGAGCGCGCATAGGCGTTGCGCGCGGTCTGCAAAATCGCCAACTCCTGTTTGTTTTCGTGAATTTTCCGATCTACCGCACCTACAGACATCAGATCGTTTTGGGCTTTCTCAGACAAATCACTAAGCACATAATCTTTACCATCAATTGTTACCTTTTTAGACATTGTTACTCCTTATAAAGGTTAAGTGTTCAATACGCTTATCTATAGGTAGTGCAAAACGTACTGATGACAAGCACACATCCCAGACGGCCACCTCTGGATAAACAGGTTGCTAAGGTAATGGTTCAAGACGGGTTTTGCAAGGGCAGACTGAGAGAAACCTCCCCACCCGAAAGTACGCTTGCGCTCATGTTACCCCTAGCTACCAACTAGAACAAGCCCAGCAGGCTGAACAAAACAAGTAAAAATCGATCGCGCATTCGCCGGCGCAACTTGTTAATGTGCCGTACCACCGCCAACCTTCCATGCCAGCCCTGCGCCAGAAGCTCTGCCACCAACGGATGGTTCAGCATGCCACATATTGCGGCAATCTGCTCAACCTGACTCCGATACCAGCCCGAACGCAATAGACGAAACCGCCGGAGCATCCCTGCCACACCGCAGTTCGCACCAAGCTCGTTGCGCCCATGTTGGCGGTAGCGAACCAAGGCATTGGTATCAATAAACCATTGATACCCGTGCGAACGACAAAAGGCGTAAAACAACCAGTCGTGGGCGATAATTGTATCCACCTTGAGCCTATGGCTACGCAAAAAATGCTGCATAACCAAAGCGAACCGACGCTCAAAAACATAGGTGCAGCCAGGCCCTGCGGCCTCGAACAGAAAATCCAGCTCCTGCTGCGGCTGCGCTTTCTCAAGTTTTTTCTCGCGACCGCTGGGCCAGAATGCGGTCACACCGCTGGAATATGCTTCCACACCATTTCGCTGTATAATTTCACAGGCGCGTGCAAGCTTCTTGACATTCCAGCAATCATCCTGATCTGCCAGAGAGATGTATTCAAATGGGTGGAGATCCACGTCACAAAGCAGGCGATAAAAATTGCGCGCCGCGCACCCCGAGGGGGCAAGCTCTGGCAGAATCTTTATTCTCATTTCTGTTGCAGCGCGGTCGTGTAGATATGCTGCGGTTCCGTCCGTACCGGGGTCAATACTGATAAACAGGGTGACCTCGACACCATTTTGCGCCAAAATTGTGTCGAGCTGTTCAGCTATCCACCGTCTGCCGTTGTACGCTGCCAGCAGAACTGCGACCTTGGGCTGCCGCGCTACACCAGCATCAATCATCACAATGCCCATCAGGTAGCGGAGGGAAAAGCATCAAAACAAGCAAGGCCAAATTGCGCAGACGGCTATTTTTGCGGATGGTGCCATTGAGTACCAACCATAGCCGGGCTCTCAATGCTTTGGTGGGCAAATCTTTAAGTGCCAGCAGCGTAGTCACATCCGCGCTGCTCAGGTTGTCAATTCCAAAGGTGGCGTAAAAAACCCGAGCCTGCGCTGAAATAGCGCTCAAGTTTGTGCGCGCGCGGTGTATAACACCCTCAACTCCAAGGTGACACAAATTGCGGAAGCGCAGAGCACCAACCTGATTAGACCCGTGCTGGCGATACAGAAGCAGGGCTTCCTCAATATAGAAAACCTGCCCAAACGCCTTCGCGCTCAAAAGCAGCCACCAGTCATGCATCGCGGCAGCAGAGGGAAATGGAAGGGCCTTCTGGAGCAACGAGCGATTCAGAATCATTGAACATCCCGGGGCTATATTCTGGCATAACAGTTGACGGAAGCGCTGTGCCCACTGCGGCTGAAGCGCTTGATGATGCCAAAACGATGCATCCAAAAGATTCAATTCCGCATCAACCACCGCAAGATCGGAAAATCCCAGCACCGGCGTTGTCTTCCCATGCGCAGACTCCACAAGCTGCAACCCACAAAACAACTTGTCCAGCTTGGCTGTATTCCACACATCATCTTGGTCACTAAGGACAATATAGGGGGCAACAGTCTGCAACAGGCCAAAGGCAAAATTCTGCATCACCCCCCGCCGCGCTCCATTATTCGGGATAACCACTATCCGCGCATCAGCCTGCGCCAGTTCACACACAATCTGCAAGGTCGAATCCTCTGAAGCATCATCCACAACAATGAGTTTACGCACAAGTTCTGCATATCGAACGCACTGCTGCATAGACTGGATCTGGGCACGGATATATGGCGCGCCGTTGCAGCTGGCCAACACTATATCAATGGAGGGACGCTGTTCATATTCTGCCATGAAAATCATTGCCTTAATACTGATGCAAACGAGGATGTTCACTACAAGGATGGTCTTTATGAAAACTGTGGCACATCATTGCGGCGTGCTCTATTGCGGAAACGCTCCAGATCCGGATTTCGATTGGGATCGTAGCGCAGACAAGAGCAATTCTCAACCGGCAAAGCACCGTTTTAATGATGTTTTACTAGGATGACTACTTTGGGACGGGACAGCAGGCTTCTGTTGAGTTACACATGCCAAGCAGGCAGCCCTAGCCACAACTCCGGCACTTTACCCTCTCAGAGTTATTCCAATACATAAAATAGCGCTGCTGCGAAAAAACAAGTCTGCTGTGTTCAGGTTAAAGACTCCGACAAAAGTGAGGTTAACGTCAGCTCTCCGCAGATATGTCGTGGAGAGCTGACGTTCCAAACAAGACACCAGTTCCGAACTTCAACGTCAGAACTCGTAAAGAGTCCAATATTCGCCATCTGACATATAATTCGATCCAGAAACAATCGCCACACCATTTTCGTAGATCGTTGCGGTTACATTGGTGCCGCCGTTACCGTGATCTGAAAAATAATAAACATAGACCCTGTAGCTGCCAGGACCAGGCAGACTATCAATGGTAATGTTCTCAGGTCCGTAACCGCTCGTATCATCTACATCCAGGCGCGGAGAAGTCTCCGGGCTGCCCCAGTTAGGGGCCTTGTTACTATAATAGCATTCACTCCCGCCACTCCAGGAGAAATGGAGATCGACATCGGTATCATCCTTATCCCAAGAGATACGAATATGGTAACGGTTGTTGCTCGCGTTGCTTGTGACCGTAATCGGCGCACTTGTGTAGGTTTCACCAGTCGATGTTGTAAGGGTTGCGGCTATCTGGTTCTCCCCCGTTGCCAGGACAGCCGTCGTACTGAAAGCGTTATGGGTAAAAGGAGCATGTTGAAAGCCGCCGTTAATAACGAAGCCCGATGAAGAAATAACAACACCGGGAAGGGTTGTATAGCTAGCGGTCACCTCTATCCGATTGTCAGTGGTTTCAATTCCGCTGCTTGGTGACGCAATGCTCACCGTGGCAAGATCAGCCTCCGGCTCCGCATTACACCCGTTGTTGTACCAGTACGCATTCGCGTACAGACAGTCGTTCTCATTTGCACACAACTCTGGACTACCCAAATAACAGGCCTCGGGGGACTGGTTACATTGGCCATCATACCAATGACCACCAACGGCGGTACAAGCGGACTCAGTAAAACAAAGATTTAAACTTGCAGAGGTACAACTAAGAAATTCCTCACTACATCGATTCTCAAACCAAGCTCCGCCTGCGCCGGTGCAGGCCGCTTCGGTCAGGCAACGGGACAAGTCATTTTCATTACAGCCTGGTTCAGGAAAAAGTTTACACGAATTGTTTGAATGCCAGAAACCTCCAACTCCAGAGCAACTGCTGCGGCTGGTGCAATTGTACACACTGTAAGGTGTACACACTGGCGATTGTTGGGGGATGTCCGTCGGCAGCGGGCGAGAAGTGGTTGCAGGCGGGCTGGTATTGCGACTGACAGTTTCACCAATCAAAGTATCGGCTACAAGACTGACGGCAGCATTTCTATCGGGAACACCGATATTGCTGACACTGCTTAAAACAGATGCACTCGCACCACCAAGGGTAGCGACATCGGAAACAGCTGTATGAGCGCGATCAAATTCTTCTTCGGTAATATCTTCGCCACTGGCGAGCTTGTCATGTACGTTTTCGATGTCAGCCCGTCGATGCTCCATATACCGCCCGGTTGTATACAGGACAGGGGCTCCAACGGCCATGATTACAACCAGCGTCAATAAAAGCACGCCACATTGATTTTTTAACGGTTTGAAAAAAGACATAGCAGGCCTCCTCCTTAGTCTGAGATGCACTGATCGGCCAACGCCGGATAGTCAAAGGAAAAACCTGCCGAAACAGATATCAGCAAGCCATTTTCCAGCACAACCGTTGCCGCCACCCTGTTTGGGGTTGGGTTGTAACGAAGGTACTGATATGTCTGACCTCCCATCACTTCTCGCATAACACAACTCGGCTCCCCCATCAGGGTCACGATATCGTTCCGGTTCATGCAGTGGGTAAATTGGCTGGGGCTTAACGAGGTGGGCTCAAGAGATGGAAGTCCTGCCTGCCTGGTTTCCTTGACGAAATGCCCATTATCGAACACTGTTGTGACCAGCGCAGAACCGTTATATGCCCAGGATTCAATCCTACGCACCTTATTGGAATATACAATCTTGCGGTTGGCATCCAGGTCCTCACTGGAGAATCCGACAACAAAAAAATCCGGGTTACCCCGATTGGCAATAAACGCTTGCTGAACTGGGCTCAGAGCGGCAAGCGAGTCGGTCGGACTCGCAGTGCAATTAAACGGCGCAATGGTTACCTTCACCTCTTCTACAGGGGCGCTATTATCCAAAATACCATTAAGAATTGGATCTAATCCGAACCTGAGCTTATATTCACCTGGCGGCAGCCCTAGCGTGCTAAGAACTTTAAAGTCGGGAATCTCAAACAATGGCCCCTGGTAGGTACACGCGTATCCATACTCCCAGTTTCCGTCCAAAGAGTAGTGGAAAATCCCAAATTCGGTCTCTGCCAAGAGCCACCACTCGACAGGGAGCCCAGTGAAAATGCCAGGGTTTAATTCAATAGAGACATCAAGGGGCATATTCGACATAGTTAGTACCCGTTTCTGCCCTGTGTTCGCTTTTATGGCCATATGTTCGTCTGCAAAAGCCATACTCCACGTTGTGCAAATAAACGCAGCGCTTATAAGCAAAGTCAGTCCACACCATTTTTTTACCATTTGGCACCTCCTACTCGTTCGCTGGCAGGATAAAAAGAAGGAACAATCATCATCGACCTGTACATAACTAAATTCGCCGTTGTCTGCAGACATTAGCGCACAGAAAATGGTTGATGGTTTATGATATAAGTAAAATTCAGATCTAGGAGGTAGGACGCGCAAAGTGGCAAGACAATTTTCTTGGCCCCGTTTGTTGTTAAGCTTTAGCAAAAATACCCTTGAAAAAGGATAAAGCAATGTTGTTATAACAATCTACCTGCAAAATTATGAGGTTTATTTCTCTTCCTGCAGCTGACGCTCAAGAACATGTGTCAGGTCATTATCCTGCGGTGGCAAATCCTGCCACAGAGTGAATAGGACTGCACCCATAGCAACTTCGCCCATATCCCCACTGCTGGTGAGCTTTGCGATAGTGGCTAAGGTACTAACGGACATCTTTTGATCGCCATAGAAGAAAGCGTTGATTGCCTCACGCAACAAAGGGGCGAACTGTTCGGTTTGCTGTGCGGTGAGACCAAACATGGCGGCTGCCACCTGTTCAAATATGGCATCGATGCTTGCGTTCGAAAACTCGCGCGAAAATTGCTCAAAATCAGCGGGATTTTCTAAGTAATCAAAAGCAGGTAAACTCTCTATGTAGCGAGTTTCAATCACCATTTCACGCGTTACAGCATCAAGGTTTACCACCCGATACGGGTTTGGCCATGCACTCGGGGAACCCGTTTGCACATCCACAATAAATCCGCCGTTAGGTAAATCTCTACGGGTTATTTTTTGCGCATGAAAGTGGCCGGTAAACACTAAATTCAAGCCTTCGTCGGCCAGCTGTTGCCCTACGTTGCGCCAATCTCCAAGCATGAAATCTGGCAAATATTCCCCCAAGCCGATGGCGTGCTCATTCAGCGAATGATGCATCATCGCCAGCACTTGCTTGCCGTTTTCGCGCGCCAACGCCAAATGCTCTTTCAACCATTTCAAGGTGTTTTCATTTATTTTTCCACCAACGATTGGATAAGTATCATTTTCGGCATAGCGACAAGAGTCGATCCCAAAGAGCCAGTAACCCGAAACAGGCTCGGCAACGTAGCTCAAAGAGTGAGGATCGCGCGCAATTGCCTGTTGATACCCAAAGGGGGCGTACATAGCGGCAAAATCACTGGCGCTGATGCTCTCTACATACTCTCGCCCCGCCTGTGTATATCTAGAAGCATCCGGATTTTCGATATCATGATTACCGGGAACGACAAACACCTCAATGCCAGCAGCCTCAAGGGCATGCAGGTGCTCTACCATCAACAAGTGACTGCTTAGCTCACCATCCCGGGTAAGATCGCCGGGAATCAACATAAATTGCGGCCGTGGCGAGCTATGGATAAGCAAGTCGCTCATGTGGGTAAAAATTGCGGAACTTTCCTCCATCAACGTCCGGTCGGTTTTTTGCGCGATAACATACGCATCGCCACTTGTACCCAGCGCCGCATCATAAATATGCGTATCACTGGTTACCGCAAAAAACGCTGCCTCTTGAGCGGGGGTAGCGTCATCGTGATGGCTGCTACTATTACCGCACGAAGACAAGCATGGTACAAAAAAAAGTAAAGAAGCGATTAATATCGAATAAATTTTTCTCTTTACCATTACCTTAATATCTCCTTAGCGACCGAGGGCGCATGCCATGCGCCCCTACGCGAGTATGTACGCACGCTGGTGTATACAGCAACGAATGGTGGAGTAGCCGTGCCCCCACTCCAGCGACACACAACCCACCTCAATCCCCCCTATAAAATAGGGGGGAAGGCAAGCGAAGCGAGCAGGGAGGTGCTTGTGTCTCTAACCACTCTGCGGGGGTATCCACAGGGCTAATTTCGACAAGCTGCGGACTAGATAAAAACCTATTTGGCATAGGTAACCCAGTCTCCGACCGCCCATCACAGGGGAATATATGCGCAGGAGGATCAACAGCATAGTACCCAACGTCAAATATCTGCGAAACCTTCAGCGGAAACGGCAACGGATTTAGCGCCGCCGGAATAAAAGCTTGACTGGCGACCGGATCGTGCTGGTAAAAACCCATGAGTTCAACAGCGCTCATTCTGGTTCCATAGATGCACACGCCGGCAAAATCTTCGTACAAAGACAACCAATAATCGGCGCAGTTAGCCCCCCCCTCTCGTCCATCATCAATAATCTGCACGGCTTTATCTGAAAGGTTTTTAGACACCATTGCTTCAAGCTGATAAGGAAAAAAGGTCTCCCAGTCCTGTTGTATCTGGCGTAACAGAAGTAGCTCAGAATTTTTCAGCTTCATCAATTCTTCTGGTGCAAGCCGCTTAGCCCAGCGTTCTCTATATTCCCACAGTGGTTTGGGTCCAAGCGCTAAATGCAACGCATCAACACCCGGAGACACCTCTTTAAATTCAGGTAACCACACATACCGGAATCCGACCACGCTATCACTCAGATGGGTTGACATCTCCGCCCCCCAAGGTTTGCCGTGCTGATCGCGCCCAAGATACACAATTATATGATCATAGCGCCCGGGAATTAAAATCCCATTCAGCGACTCATCTTCCTCAGTCAGGGGGTTATCACGTAGATCTCCGCAAAAGATAAAGTCCCAGCGCTTCAGAGGTAGGGCTATCACCTCGCGTGTTTCCGGATCAATACCATGGAACAGGTAACCTTCGTCACGTAGTTGGTCCAATTGTACAGGTGGGGCCTTACTGAGGTGGGTTTCAAATGTTGCCAGATTACTCACCCAGTCTTCGGGGGTGGCAGGACTCCCCCCCGGGGCAACCAGAACGGCATAAAAGGTGTAATCAATGTTGTCCTCAACATCCGGTAGCAACAGCGAAAAAAGCTCTTCGTTGGCTAAAACAGACAAAGCCACCCCCGACAGCCAAGGGCGCGGTTGGCGGCTAACGGTCAGGTCGGGGGATAAATACCAGAGCTCGCCTGTCCCTTCGGTAAAGCCAAAGTAGAGGTCGGCCGTGGGCTCACGGTTGCCAGCAACCAACGATACGTTGATATGGATACTATCTCCAGGATGAAACGCAGCCTGATTCGCCGCCAACCTGATGGTGTGAAAATAGCCATCTTCAGCTGCCGTCCAAAGCGTCAACCAAACACTGAGGATATCCTGCAGGGATTGGCGCAGACATATAGTACTTATTCCCTGCAACTCCTCAAAACCCTGCCCCGCGTCGGTGTAGGCGACAGTAATCGCAGCAGAAAACCGTTGCCCCACCTGCATAGAACGCGAAACTTCAACAGCGGAACCAGTCCAAAAACCAACCCCTGCGGGCTCAATAACCATCTGCTCCATAAAAGCCCCAAGATCACCACAGTAGCTATTTGAAACCTGGGTCGGTATATCAACATTATAAAGCGGATAACTCAGCTCGGCGACACGGCGGGTCAACACCCCTAAAGCCTTAAATAGTGTATCGATATCAACTACAGGGTTACTACTGAAGGTTTGGGATAAAAAAAGCAGCGTATGAAAGGTATCGACCACAGAGGCAACTCCCGCACCGCTGAAATCGACGGGAAAGGGCAAAAATGAGAGGTCATCTTGCCGAACCCCAGCCAGAATCGCTTCCCTGTGCGGGGCAAAATCATCCTGCATCCCTGCAGGAAGCACCGCGAGTGCTTGATCGACAAGCATAGTATTGACGGGCTCTGGCCAGGCAAGTGCGTTACGCGCATCAATCGTCGCAAATAGTATTAAAGCCAAGCAAAAGCAAAAGATATTATTTGCCATGGTATCGCATTCTCAGCATCCGTACCGCGCCCTTAAAAAAACGGCCCGTACAACATGAGGATGTACGGGCCGGAGAATAACTATTTACTACCTTTATTTAGTACAGACGATATGAGCCGTTGCAGCTACTGTCAAACGTAGTTGTCCAGCTTTTACCATTTTTAGTAAACACTATAGAACCACCTACGGGATATTGCTCGCATGCATCTGAATCAACAATCAGATCGTTAATCTTAACATCGTACCCATTCACGGATCCAGAAGTCGAATTAATGCTATACACACCACTGTCATAGTCATCATCGCCGCTGGTTACTTCTGTCATAACCAGAGCCATCTTAGAGCTAAACACACCGTCAGAAGTAACATCCAAGTTGACTTTGAAAACATCACCCAGGGCGTTTAAAGTCATAGTGCCGTCCAGATGCTGACCATTGGAGACTATAAAATTGCTGAACAGTATATCTGCATTAATGGCCTCTGCCCCTAGGTTAGCGTTCAAACTGCCACTCATACTGCCATTGCCTATAAGCATATTATCCTGAGTAAGGTTATTAACCCGTGCCGCCATGGTTAGGCTCACGCTGAATGTATTCGGATTTATCTGCAGATTGTTGATCTCAAGCTCTACCCCACCGGAGAAGAAACTACCGTCCGCCGCGCTACACCCGCTGCCATAATCCGCTGAGGCGGTAATAGTGCTCGGCAGACCCGCTAAGGCAGCCGCAATATCACCCGAAGCCATCAATGCCGCGATATCCAGGTTGGTACTAACCACCGGACAAGAAGAAGGAGCAGAACCGGAGAGCACCCCAGCCATAATCAGTTCAACCTGAGCCATTAAGCCATCAGTTGCGGTGTTGGTGGAAAGGGCCATAACTGAATCCATCAGGATGCGCACCTCTTCCTCTGATCCGTCCGTCGGTACGGATCCCATCTGTTCGTGCCAGTAAGCAGCTGGACCAAGATCAACAAGCTGAGTGCCCTTCAGAGAGTACACGTGGTTATTGTTGCTATCGATTCCTATGAAACTATTTGAGCCCGGATAATAGCGGTAATAATAATTTCCCATGGTCGCTGAAGGTTGCCCTGCTGGTGAAAAATCTTGCGGGCGATTTGCTTCAAACCAGTCGAACAAAGCGTTATCTTGGTTAACTTGTGCCTGCCAGTCCATAGACAGACCTAAGTCCCACAAGCCATCATACATGGGGCCAAGATAATACAAGTGATTATTGGTAACATCGACTCCCAGGTGACCGCCTGTATCGGGATAGTAGCGGAAATAGTAATTACCAACTGTTGTCGATGGACTGCCTGAAGGTGCAATATATTCTGGAAATTTCGATTCTAGCCAGTCAAACACGCCGTCATGCGCATTACCCGCCCAAGATGTAGACACCAACATAGATACAACCAATGACAGCAGCACCGTCGTAAAAAAACCTCTCTTCATAGCCCCTCCTCCATACCTTCTTGATTTCAACACGCTATTCCCGGCAACGACCTAAGAGTAGCCAACATATAAACTAGCGTATATACAACATGAATCGTCCGTAGAGTCGTGTCTTTATCCGACAAAACCCAAGCAGACGGACAACTCGATACCGGATGTACCCAAGTTCTGTCTAATTCCGTATTAACTATTAAAACAAAGCAAAAGTCAATGCAGAACAAGGTTTGGGGAATTACAGCCTCATGTATATTAAGACTAGGTATAACCACATAAAAGAATGGCGCGGTGACTCGTGAAAGACACAAGACACTATAGTATAAACACTAATAGGACACCCACTTTATTGGCCAAATAACTACTCTATGATTTATCGTGAATACTCAATAAGTTACAGAGCCCGCTTTTCGATGTTTGCCATAAATATCCACTCCACCTGCGAAATGCCTGCATACGAGCCAGACTTTCGGCCTCTTCAAATGCGTATAACTGCTTACAGGCTTAGGTTTGAGCTGATTAGTTCGCCTGCAGTATACATGCAGGCCAGCCAAGATTTCTGTGTTTGCCACCCAGATATTGCACAGCAGGCGCGTTGAGGTTAGGATAGCCGTATAGTTAATATGGTGAACTTCATCGCCTGGAGGTAGAGATTGATGACCACGCTGGCCAAACTCCCTGTCGGGATACAGACCTTTGAAAAGATCCGCAGTGCTGATTATGTGTACGTGGACAAGACGGAGCAGATAAAGCACCTCATCGATAGTGGAGAGTACTACTTTCTGTCTCGCCCCAGGCGCTTCGGCAAAAGCATGTTGGTATCTACACTTCAATCTCTTTTTGAGGGCCTTAAAGATCTATTTGATGGCTTATACATGCA
>CAYPNO010000027.1:0-16799 GCA_964411865.1 uncultured Desulfuromonas sp.
GTATAGGTGACATGCTCGCCTACATGGGTGTTCAGTTGCTGTTCGAGCCACTGAAAAACTAGAAAAGGATGAGTCATTTTGAGAACGCGCCTCCTCGCTTAAATTATGCGCTTCACTGTGGTCCAGAATATATTTATAACCACAACCGATAAACCTATTATAAGTCCGACTATATTAACTTTCAGCACCGCTATCAAAACGCCAAGGACAACTCCAAGCGCCAGCAGTCGCACTAAGTATCCTGTCTGAAAGCTACGCACCGCTCCATCATCAGGGCGCTGCAGTATTTTCACTAACGCCCCGTGTAACCACTGATACCCGGTTACAACAGTGAGCCCGCCGCAGAGAATTCCGATACTGAGCCCCGGATCACGCACTAGGATACTAGCTGCGAGCAGCAACGCCAGAATCATCCAGTTGCGCTGTGCCATCTGTTCAAGCAAACGCTCCTCGTCAGAACTCAAGGCATGCTCCCGGGACTATCCTCATCCTCAGTGTGTTGACGTTTAAGCTCGCGCCGGGTAAGGATGAAAATGTTCCTGAAGCCTGAGACAATGCCAAACCCGAGAAAGATCAACAACATCCAAGGTGCCGTGCCGAGCCATTGATCCAGATAGTATCCCATAGCCATCCCGATCAGGACAGATGCGACCATGCTGATGCCGACACTAGACAAAAAACCGAGCGACTTAAATAATTCTCTGCGGTCTTCGGCCATGAGACTCCCTTAGAACTGATGACGAGCACTTCTTGATTTGGTAAACGAGGTTTTCTACCATGCAGGGCTGTAAGTGTCAATTGCTTTTCCGATTGATTACCTTTACATTACCCTCTGTGTACGCAGGCGCTATAGCCAGCTTAGCGTTTATCGATCACTTCTTCGGGTTGCTTTTCTTAGTTGAATCTGATCTGCATACAACGGCTTCATTCGCTGATAACTTGAGATGTTAAAGCTTAATACATTTTGCGTCGAGAGCTCCCCACCTCACCTAAATACAAATACAGGCCATTAAAAGCATTATGAAACGAGGATCTTCCCTGCTAAGTCAGCATCTTATGCTAGACATCACGCAGGCTATTGAACATCTGGATAAAGGCTCAATTTTTGTTGATGTGCGCGCCCCGAGCGAATTTACTCAGGCCACTATCCCCGGCGCCTGCAATATCCCCATCCTTACTGAAGAACAACGTATCGAAGTGGGCACCCTCCATAAGCATAGCGGCGCCAATCATGCGCGCAGGCGCGGAATGGAACTTATTGCACCACGTCTGCCAGACCTGATCGGCCGCGTTACTGCGTTGCAACAGGAATCGAAGCGGCCTGTAATTATTTTTTGCTGGCGGGGGGGACTACGCAGTGCTGCCATGACGGCGTTCCTGCACCTCTGTGGAGTCCCTGTCTTCCAGCTTCAGGGTGGACACAAGGCGTTCCGTGGGCACGTACTTGACTATTTTGAACGTGGTGAATGGGCACGAATGCTAGTTCTTCGCGGGCTCACTGGTGTTGGGAAAACCCGCATTTTAGAACAGCTGCGCACCCAGGGGTGGCCGATACTCAACCTAGAAGCGCTGGCTAACCATCGCGGCAGCGCCTTTGGCGCCATCGGGTGCTCAGAACAGCCGGGGCAAAAACAGTTCGAGGCGTTGCTGTGGAATGAACTTCGCCATACTCGCGCTGACGACTATATGCTGACCGAAGGGGAAAGCAAGCATATCGGCAGGGTCATGCTTCCTGCACGCCTGTATCAGGCGCTGCAACAAGAAAAGACCCTGTGGCTTGAGACCAATATGGAAAATAGAATCAAGGTTATAGCCGAAGATTATGCGGTGGAGGATCTCCCCGCGCAGGCGTTTATTCAACCACTGGATGCTTTAATTCAGCGCCTTGGGCACGAGCGTGTGGGTCAACTACACAAGCTGCTAGACCAGCGGAACTGGAATGTGTTGATCCGCGAACTGATGCTTCAGTATTATGATCCGCTGTATGCACACACAAAACCACAGCGGCGTGTGGAAATCACGGTCGATCCGTTCGCATCTGAGCACCCAGAACTTTTACAAGCCCTGACCACTCTAATTTAACCACTTCCACCTGCTACGGTAACTCAAAGGCTACACCCCTTGCTTAAGCGCAATTCGGTTCAGAAAATCCGCCACATACGGGGTAAACTTCTCTGGCTCTACCAAAAATGAGTCGTGGCCGTAGTCAGACTCGATAAGATGGTATTCCACCGGCTTTTTGAGTCGCTGCAGAATATCCACTACCTCTTCGGTTTGTTCGGGGCGGTAGAGCCAGTCAGAGGTAAAGGCAAACCACAGCGAGGGACAGTGCAGCGTTGATAAAGCTTCCTCTTTAGAAGAAAAATTCCAGCTGACATC
Organism: uncultured Desulfuromonas sp.; assembly: GCA_964411865.1. Taxonomy (GTDB): domain Bacteria; phylum Desulfobacterota; class Desulfuromonadia; order Desulfuromonadales; family Desulfuromonadaceae; genus JAIVHC01. The sequence continues at coordinate 2,380 of CAYPNO010000027.1, forward strand.
GTACATATCCAGTGCTTTTGCCAAGTACAGAAATGAATTTGGATCAAACCTGGAGACAAAGTTGCTGCCATTGTAGCCAAGATAGCGCTCCACCTCAAACTGGCCAAAAAAATCGAACAGACCATCGCGCACGGAAAAACGGCGGCCAAATTTCTTGTCCATCGATGCATCAGACAAGAAAGAGATATGCCCTATGGAACGCGCCAAGGCGAACCCGCTGGCGGGGGGATGTTCTGGCTTGTAGTTGCCCTTCTTCCAGAGTGGATCGTTATAGATGGCTTGGCGCGCAACGGCGTTGAGGGCAATGGACATGGGCGAAGTACGCCCAGTTCCAGCTATGGGGATAATCGAGCGAGTCACCTGCGGGTAGTGAATCCCCCACTCAAGAGCCTGCATCGCCCCCATGCTTCCCCCAATGACGGTAATGAGTGACTCTATACCCAGATGATCGAGCAAAAACTTGTGCGCATGAACCATGTCGCGCACCATCACCAGCGGGAAATTAAGCCGGTACGGACGCTCAGTTTTGGGATCAATGCTAGAGGGCCCAGTGGAGCCCTTGCACGACCCGATGACATTGGCGCAAATTACAAAAAAGCGCGTTGTATCCAGAATCTTGCCTGGCCCTATAAGGTTATCCCACCAGCCGGGGTTCCGATCTTCAGGAGTATGGCGTCCTGCCGCGTGACAGTCTCCTGTCCAGGCATGGGTAACCAAGATGGCATTGGTGCGCGCTGCGTTGAGGGTGCCATAGGTTTCGTAGGCAATAGTGAAGGGACCGAGCAGACGCCCACTTTCAAGGCGCAGATCGGTATCAAATGTTACATACCTGGTGGTAACTAAAGCGGTCTGTTCCAATGATCTGACCCCCGGACATATAAAAAAGGCCCTATCCAGCTGACGGGTGAGGGTCTTTCAATACAAGGTCAGAACCAGTATTGTCAGACTTCGCCCCATCTTTCCCTTGTACTTTGAATGCAAAAGGGTGGAATTAGCACCTGGCACCCGCAGTGGGTCGGTTGCTGTGGTTTCATCGGGCCATTTCCCTCCACCACTCTGGATAACGACGTTGTCAGAAGGCAATCTAGAGCAACGGCTGCCTGTTGTCAATAAGCTCTGGGGCTGCGCTAATATTTTCCCTGACTCAGCGCACCGCCCACGCCGGATGACTGCACCCGCCTGGTAGCGGTGAAATCTCCCGCGCGCCGGTGCCGTCTGCACGCATTAGGCACAGACGTTTTTCGCCGAGAACATCATCAGAATATATAACAAAGCGCCCATCGGGGCTCCAGCGTGGATGTTCCTTGTTTCCCGCCCCTGTGGTCAACTGCTCTTCTGTACTACCGTCAGGCCGAATGCGATATATATTAAACTTCCCTTCCTCAAGCCGGGTGAACAGGATCCATTCTCCGTCTGGCCCCCAAGCAGGTGTTGCGTTGTAGCTCCCAGCGCGGGTCAGGCGCTCCACCACGCCGGTGAGTAAATCAATAATAAAGACATGCGGGTTGCCATGGCGGTTAGAAATAAAGGCAATCTTGTCCCCGAGGGGACTCCAGCTTGGATCGACATCGATCCCCCAGGCGTTTGTGAGCCGTTTATGTATCTTTCCGTCAACCCCAAGCAGGTACAGCTCGGCATTTCCATCCTTTGACAGGGTCACGGCAATCTCCCTGCCGTCAGGGCTGTAGCGCCCGGCAATGTTCAGCCCCTCACGCGCGGAAATATGTGCTTCCGTGGCGTGAAAAATGCTGCGCCGATACAAATCTGGATTTTCCTTGCGATACGAGGTGAAGATAACTTCGCGCCCTTGGGGAGAAAAATCAGGATTCAACACCAGATTTTTGTGATCGGTCAGACGCCGAATATTGTAGCCATCGATCTCTGCCAGGTAGAGCTCTTTGTGCCCACTTGCATCGGAGATGAAAGCGATATTTGCATCGAACGCTCCTCGGGTTCCAGTCAAGGTTTCCAGCATCTGATCGACGAAACGATGCAGCATACGCCGGAGATCGTCTCGACTCCCCTTGTAGTTATGCCCTGTCAGGAGTCGACCTCTATTGACGTCAAAAAGGCGCAACTTAAGCTCCACCTGCCCACCTTTAAGTAAATATGTGCCTTTGAGGAGCAGGTCGGCCCCGAGGAGTTTCCACTGGGGGAAATTGACCTCTGCAGAGGTCAAGGTAAGGCGGGAAGCATCATCAAGGTACGCATTACGCTCGACATATTCAAACATCCCTGTAAGGTCCAGGTCTTGCGCCAACACTTGATCGATGGTGCGTTCAATCTGCGCATCTGGTGCGCCAAGCGTGATAAATGTGGGTTGTGCAATGGGAATGGTTGAACGTCCAGGCTTGGTTATTACGATATCCGCAGCGATCAGGCTCCCCGCAGGACAGAGTAAACCCACCAGCACCAGCAATAGATAAATTATACATCTCATTTATTCAGCATCTCATCAGGATCAAAGGTAATGGTAAATGAACGCGCTCTACTCATTGGTGCAGGCAATGCTTGCAGGCTCAAGATACTTTGCTCAACACTCTGATCAAAATATCTATCACCAGAGGCACTGAGCACTGTGTGTCCGGTCCGGTTGCCTTGTGCATCAAAACGCAGTTCCACCCTGCTGCGCAGCCCTTTTCTCTTATACGCCGAAACGAGAGTCCAATGGCGCGTAAGATACTCCCTGATCCACTCTTCTAAGGCTATACCAGCCTGCCCCCCGGTTCCGGTAGCGCTGCCAACTTGTTCTGTTGAGGCCACAGTCGTTGCCGGGCTCTTGTCTGTAGCTTGGGCAGCCAGCTGCCGCTTTAACTCCTCTATGCGGGTGCGGGTTTCGCTTTCACGCTTAATCTCGTCAATGCGCGAGTAGGTATCCTGCTGGTATATGCGCTCAATTTCAGCAGCGCTGAGCATAGGCTGAAGCGGCTGCGCTTCCACCTTTGGCGCTGGCTTCACCTCTGCTTTTGCGGTTGAAGTCTCTTTCTTATCCGGAGTTTTCACCTTTACCGCCGCTTCTGGTTTTTTTACCACCTCAGCTTTTGGTGCTGGCTTTGGTGCTGGCTTTGGTGCTGGCTTTGGTGCTGGCTTTGGTGCTGGCTTCGTAACAGCAGGCACCTCAGCTTTCTTTTTAGGTGTTACCGCTGTGTGCCCGCGCCGGGGTTGCTCAACTGGCCTATGCACCAAATTCACTGCATAGCTCTGACGCTCAGGCACGGGTGAACGGGAGAACATTACCCCTGAAGCAAAGATAACAATCAAAGTGTGCATCAGCACCGACAGCGCCAGCATGCGCCCGAAGCCTGGCTCGCGGTCGGCGGTAACACCGCTACTGTGGCGTTGTGCCATGCTGTGTTTCATCGCTTTACTGTTCCGGCTCTGTTGCAATCATGCCCAACTGGGTAACACCTGCGCGGCGTACCGCAGCCAGCACTTGCACCACACGTTCATAGGGAACTACTCGATCAGCCTCAAGATACACATCTTTATTTTTTCTATCCTTGAGAGCCTGTTGCAGCACCGCCACCATCTTCTCGGGAGACTCCACGGGTTGGCGCCCCACATACAAACGCCGTTCGGCATCGATACTAACAATCAGAGCTTCTTGGGCTGCCGCTAAGTTGGGTGCGTGCTCAACTTCCGGCAGATCAACATCCACCCCTTTTTCCATCATCGGGGCGGTAACCATGAAGATAATCAACAGCACCAGCATTACGTCCACAAAGGGGGTAACGTTAATTTCAGCCAAGGTGCTGCGCCGCCGCGAAGAGTTGTCTTTCATCAGCTTCTCCGCAACTGGTTTTCTATGATATTGAGGAAATCCTGCCTGAAACCATCCATCTGCCCCAGCAGGACATTGACGCGGCTGAGAAAATAATTATACGCCATTACCGCAGGTATCGCGGCCATCAGCCCCATAGCGGTCGCAATAAGGGCTTCGGAAATACCAGGCGCTACCACCGCCAGCGAAGCGCTGCCGCTCTGACCTATTCCGTGGAACGAACCCATAATACCCCACACCGTACCGAACAACCCGATAAATGGAGTGGTAGATCCGGTGGTGGCCAGAAAAGTCAGGTGGCGTTCCAGACTCTCTGTTTCTGTGCGTTCTACCCGCTCCATGGCGCGGTTGATAGTCGCTGCTGCATCTGGTGACAGGACAGTCATTTCATTGCTTTGCCCACGCTGTTGCCGCACCAGTTCTTGATAGCCCCCCCTGAACACGCGACTTAGCGGAGACGCTGGATACTGCTTCAGCTCCTGTGCCACTTGTTCCAGATTCCGATTATTCCAAAAGTAATCTTGAAATGCCTGGCTCTGGCTCAAGGCCTGTCGCAAAGTTTTCCATTTCATGAAAATAATCGTCCAGGAAACCACTGAAAAATACACCAAAACTAGCAGCACCAGCTTTACTACCAGTCCCGCATTTTGAATCAATTCAATCACTGTCAAACTCCATCCATATAATTTCCTGCTATTCAGCCTGGTTAGACTACTACCAGTATAGATAATAACTCATTCCAGCCTGTGGATAATCCTGTAGAATAAACAGAGTTATCCACAGGTTGACCCTTTGCTTTCCAGGCTCGCATAGGCAGAATGGTTATGTATCGATTCGAAATTTTCACATTCTACCCGAAACCATTCCATCCCTTTGAGCTGCTGGAGGCGCAAGGTCACGGAGCGGACAATATCTTCAACAAACATGGGGTTTTCATAGGCCTGCTCCGTTACAACCTTTTCGTCTTCTCGTTTTAACAAGGAATATACCGGGGCACTGCCGCACCCCTCTATCAGTGCAATTAGATCTTCGATCCAGAGCATCTCGGAGATACGCACTGCGACTGTGACACAGCTGCGCTGGTTGTGTGCACCGTAGGAGCTTATTTCACGCGAGCACGGGCACAGTGAAGTTACCGGCACGCTAACTTCAAGGATAAAGTCTTTTTCCTCACGTAGGGTGGCAATAAAGCGACATTCATAGCTCATCAGTCCCTTTGCTCCACTTGCCGGGGCAGCTTTTTCGATAAAATATGGAAAACTCAACTCCATATGGGCGCATTCAGACCCAAGCTTCGTGCGCATCTCTCGCAGCAGTGGTTCCATATCATCGAGGGTGACCTCTTCATCGCGATAGCGATTGAGGATCTCGAGAAATCTGCTCATATGGGTCCCTTTGAATTGATGGGGCAGCTCCACATACATATTTACCCTGGCGATGGTATGCTGGCTAGACTTGTTTTTGTCTTGCACCACTATGGGATAGAGGACATTCTTTACCCCTACCTTGTCTATGGCAATTCGGCGTGTGTCCGCTGACTGCTGCACATCCGGCATTTCAGGTATAGCGTTGTGCATCCTATTCTCCCGCTGATGTTGTGTAAGCTACCGGGTCCTGCATCCCCGCTTCCCTGAACCCTTTTAAGCGCAGGACACATGAATCACATGCGCCACATGCGCGCCCCTGCGAATCAGGAGCATAACATGAATGGGTCAACGCATAGTCAATTCCAAGCTCTGTCCCTGTACGAATTATTTGCGCCTTAGTCATGTGCATCAATGGGGTATGGATCGTATATCTTCCCTGCTGCTCCACTCCAGCTTTGGTCGCCAAATTGGCCATCTGAGTAAACGCTTGAATGAATTCCGGGCGGCAATCTGGATAGCCTGAGTAATCCACGGAATTGACCCCTATAAAAATGTCGAAGCTCTGCATAGCTTCGGCCCACGCAAGCGCGTACGCAAGAAAGACAGTATTGCGCGCGGGTACATAGGTGATCGGAATCGCGGCGTCAATACTCCTATTTTCCGGCACGGCTATATCAGCGGTCAGAGCGCTACCCCCAATCTGGCGCATATTCACATCCAAAATAAGGTGTTTAGCAATCCCCAACTGTGGTGCAAACTCTTTGGCCCGCTCCAACTCTATGCTGTGGCGCTGTCCGTAGGAGAAACTCAACCCATATACTTCATAACCCGCCGCGCGCGCCATTGCAACGCAGGTGGTGGAGTCCAGCCCTCCGCTATATAAAACAATTGCTTTTTTCATGACATACTCTCTTTTCTATCTGCCCAACTGATAAGGCTCTACCCTCGAGCATATCCTATATATCGCTCGCCTAAATCCTCACTGCGGTTATGCGTATGAACCTCATCCGTCCGGCCTTTCCTCCATCCCCGACGGTAATAGCATGTAACTCTACACAATCAGCTACGAAAATGAAAGGTTCTCAGGTCTGCCCACTTTGAGATATAGTAGGTGGATGAAACCTGCATTAAAAATAAAAAACCTGTCCAAAACCTATGCTGCTGCCAAGGTGGTAAACAACCTGAGTTTTTGTATAGAGCAGGGAGAAATTTTCGGTTTGCTTGGCCCTAATGGTGCTGGCAAAAGCACCACTATAAATATGATAGGTGGGGTCACCCGGCTGGGTGGAGGCGAGATTAATATTTTTGAGCATAAAATAATTCCGCATAAACCAGCACCGCCGTTGGCGCGAAAATCTACTGGCATCATGCATCAGGAAATTGTCGCTGATCCATTTTTTACCATTAAACAGGCGCTGGCGCTCCACCCTGGATTCTTTGGCGTCAAACGCGATCCCCAATGGTATGATTATCTAATTGATCGACTGCAGCTTAGGCCCCACGTTAACAAGGGGATGCATCAACTTTCAGGAGGATTGAAACGCCGCTTCATGCTGGCTAAGGCCTTGATCCACAAACCTCGATTGTTGATTTTAGATGAGCCAACTGCTGGCGTAGACGTAGAGTTGCGTCACACCCTGTGGCAATTTATTCGTGATATTAACACCAGTGGGACCTCCATCCTCCTCACCACGCACTATCTGGAAGAAGCGCAGCAAATGTGCAAGCGCATTGCAATTTTAAAAGATGGAGCTCTGGTAGCGTTGGAGCACACAGAAAAATTAGTACAGTGCGAGCGTAGTCGCCACTTTGAACTCCACCTGAGCAGTCCTGCACCTACCATACCAACTTCTATCCTGCGCTTTAACCCCACACTGAATGAAGCTCGTACAAGTGTTGCATTTACACTGGCAGCACATGATGATATCGGCGCCATTGTGGCAGAATTATTCACCAACAACGTAGTTGTGCATGATATCACCTCTTCCGAGCCTTCCCTGGAAGAGACCTTTCTACGCTTGACCGGTGGGACACAATTGAAACACTAACTTTCACAAGCCATAATAGATTATCTCGTATGCAACTTTATTCAAATGAGGATATATTTTCTTCGCGGCGGGTTTTTTTCACCCTGCTTCTTAAAGAAATACGCCGTTTTATGCAGGTATGGACCCAGACTATAGTCACCCCCATACTGATAGCGTCATTGTATCTATTTGTCTTTGGCGCAACCCTTGGCGAGCGGATCAGTGTAGTAGAAGGCTTTAGCTATGCTCAATTTGTAATTCCTGGATTGATTCTTATGGGGGTTATCAACAACTCATTTGCCAACACATCGACCTCACTGTTTATGTCTCGACATCTGGGCAGTATAGCAGATCTTCTGGTGATGCCACTCTCCTCGAAACAGATAGTAGCGGCATACGCTTTGGCTGGAATGTTGCGCGGGCTCTTAGTTGGAGCGGCGGTGGGGTTGGTGTCAACCCAGTTTGCGACTCTTCCCTGGGTTCATCCGTGGGGTGCAGTTTTAATGGCTGTAATTGCCAGTATGCTGTTCGCGGTTCTAGGCCTGATAGCCGGTGCTTTTGCTGAAAGCTTTGACGGGCTGGCCTTATATATTAATTTTATAATCTTACCCCTGGTTTTTTTAGGTGGAGTTTTTTACCCAATCTCTATCCTCCCTCCTTTTTGGCGTATCCTGTCCCAATGCAATCCACTGTTTTATCTTCTAGACGGATTTCGTCACGCTCTTCTAGGCATCGGAGATATCCCTTTATGGCTGGCATTTATCCTTAGTGGGGGACTAACTCTAGTTCTCGTAATTGCAGCTGTATATGTACTTGAATACAGTAAACGCTTCCGAGCCTAAGTTAAACACAAGCAGGGGCACCATCCTCCAAATGATATTCGCTTTTATTCTGGAGCAATACCTGCCCACTGTAGGCAGCATTTTTACGCACTAGCAGGTCTGCGGTAACACCATCGTTGCGCCTAAAGGCTTCAACTATTTTTTTGTGTTCCTGGACGGAGATTTCCATCCGGCCGGGGAGAGACAGGGAGGCCACCCGCAGGTACTCAAATTTTTGAAGTAACTGATGGATCAATTCGAATAATCTTTGATTACCGGAGGCACGAATGAAATATTCATGAAATTCATTGTGTACGCGGAAGAATGTCTTAACATCATTACTTTTACTTAATTTGGCCAGGCGATTGTTTATACTCTCAAGTTTATCTACATCTTTGGCAGTCATTCTTTCAGCGGCAAGATTTGCTGCATACCCTTCAAGAACGCTTTTAATGGAATAAAACTCTTCTATGTCTGTTTCTGTATGCTTTGCTACTACAGCACCTTTACGCGGGATAACAGTCAAATAACCCTCAGACTCTAGCTGGCGGAAAGCCTCACGAATGGGAGTGCGGCTAATGCCATAGCGCTCGGCAATGTCAGGTTCAGACACCCGTTCACCCGGCTTAAGTTCACCTTTAAGAATAGCATCCCGAATATTTTCAAGAATTTTCTCACGCAAAGTCTGGTGCTGCACTTATCATTCTCCTGATTAATCAGAATCACAGAATAATCAGCCCATCCAATCAAGGGGCTATCCCGCAACGCTTCACAGTTCGCTAAACGTGTAACATTCGCCTATTGTATACTGTATACAGCATTACGCAATATTTTTATCTGTTTTGTATCAGGTGAGGATGTGCTCTAGGTATATGAGAATTACACGAATGCACGTTGAAAGATCTGCAAACTACCGAGAAATAAGAACTGCATATTCCGCTTTATACTGTGCCAGTGATTCCAGAGGAAAGTGGGTCACCCGTTAAAGCTAAGCGACGCTGAAGTCTGTTTTAAAACGGGCGTCAGTTTCGGTCACGCTCTATAGGGTGTTGCCGCATCAAATCTCCTTTCAGTTCAATTTTGTAAGCGTTTTACATGAGCCGGTCGAGGATGGCATCGTGCCACGCAGTAACCGGTAGCTGGCTTGCGACAATGGGTTGAATGTCAGACAGGTACTGCTGACGCGATTATACTGACGACGCTTAAATCAGGGGCGGACGGAATTTCTCTCTGCGGCAATCAACAATGGTGTGGCGCTTGTCGCCAACGCCGGATATGGAGAAAAGGAAAAGATCCTAAGGGCAACCCTCGAGAGCATTAAAAATAAAATCGCAGATGCGAAGCTAAGTCTCTATCTGCTCTATATACGGAGAATCGGTAAAGGATTAAGAACGGCTATTATCCGGAAGCAGGATTTAATTCAAGGAGAAAAATGAGCTGTTCGCTTCTTTCCCCCTTTCAACTAAGCGTTCAGGTTTCTTCTGAGTTCATATAAAGAAGGCTATGCCCTGTTTTTCTAAAAAATCACAATGTGATTCAGGTCACAGAAGAAAGGGGTCTTTGCTTATATATTGAAACTGCGAATCAAAATCTTTTTCAAAAAACAAGCCTACATCTACTTAAGGAGATACAACATGAAAACAGGAATCATCTACGGCAGCACAACAGGGAACACCGAAAGTGTCGCAAAGCGTCTGCAGACCTACTTCCCGAATGCGGAAATTAAATCTGCAGTCAATGTGTGCAAAGCTGATTTTGAAACATATGATCTGCTTTTACTTGGCGCATCAACCTGGGGGTTCGGTGAGATACAGGAGGACTGGATCAGCGCTCTGCCTGAGTTGGAGCAGGCCGATCTCAAAGATAAATATGCTGCAGTATTTGGTCTGGGCGACCAGGAAGGCTATCCCGGAACTTTTGTTGATGCGATCCGACACCTGCATGACGCAGCCCAAAGCGCAGGAGCCCGCATGCTTGGATATGTTCCCGAAGACGAGTACTACTGCTCAGACTCTGAAGCCCTTGAGGACAGCCATTTTCTCGGGCTTCCTCTGGATGAAGATAATGAAGAAAACCTTACGGACAAACGTCTTGAAACATGGTCTCAACAGGTACTGCAGGAGTTGAACGGGGAAGTCTGAGACCATGTCAGAAACAGCGTGGTGATTCAGACAGAGAACATCAGGAAGCAGGGATAACTTCCTGGTTCTTTTGCAGAGAACCCACCTCTTTTTTTATTCGACATACAGAAGGAGACCACAACATGACACTTCTGATAATTGGAGCAGATAACATTAAAGCCTTTGTGCCCAAACTAAACGGTATAGGGGTTGCAAAAAATATTCACTGGCGCGGACGCAATGTACATGAAGCGCGCAACACAATATCATTGCGCACGGATATGGTGCTTTTCTTCACCGATTTTCTCAACCACAGTGCAGCAAAAGCGCTCAAGCGTCAGCTTAAAAAGTTTGATTTACCCACCCTTTACTGCCGACGTGTCTGGAGCGAAATCCATCAGGAGATGGAGCGTGTTGTACATCGCCATGCTGGGATCAAAAACCTGAACAGACAGGATAGCGGCAAGCGCGATAATGGATGCAGTAGCGGTTGCGGTTGCGGCTGCGGGGGTTCATGCGGAGGCGGTGAAAACTGCCGTTGCCGCTCGCGGAATATAGCAAAGCATCAAGTAGGACAGAAGCCAGGGAGGAAAGTACAATGAAAACAGTGATTATCTATGATGGCTCCAGCCGGGACGCAGCAGTTGCGATTAAGCAACTTCAGCCTTATTTCCCAACGGCGGAGTTACGTTACATAGAGGAAATGAACAGCAAGGATTTTGAAGCATATGATCTGCTTTTGTTTGGCACCACCACTTGGAAACTAGGAGAGGACCAGGACAAATGGATCGATGCACTCCCGCGGCTGCAGCACGCTAAGTTACACAGGTGCCATGTGTCTATATTCGTTCTGGGGCATCGATACAGCTACCCGGGAACCTTTGTTGTGCGTGGTCTTCACATCGCATCCCGCAAGGCAGGCGCAACACTTGTTGGCTATGTAACCGGCCCCGCTTGGTGCTCACCCCTTTCAGTCGGCCATAATTATTATCATCATTTCCCCGGTGTGCCTTTAAATCCCGGCACAGAACGAAGACATTTCCGCAAACGCCTTCAGGCGTGGTCCTGCCAGGTTCTGACAGAGGCCAGCCTTTCAGCTGCTTAGCAGATCTGGCGGTTAAATTTACGCTGCTGAAAACACTTAGGTGCTTACCGGCATCAAGCTTAGTTTCTTGATATGAAGACTGCGTGAACACCCAATAGGCAGATATTTGTAAGGGATCTGTGGAAGGGCATAGCACTAACGTTGAGGGCAGGATTGGCCTGATAATAACGTTCACGCACATCATATCATTGATAATATTTTGTATACGTTGCTGTCTTTACTTGCTCACCGAGATTGTTGAGGGTGTGCTAATCCTTTTCGGGCAGAAAGAATCAGCTGAACAAAAATGCAATTATGTAATGTGGGAGAATGCTATGGAAAGTAAATTGAAGGTTTCAGTAATTTTTATGGCGCTGCTTTTATGTGCGACTGTTACTGGAGCCACTGCAATGACGGAGGTGGTTGAGCAGCCAATGGTGGTTACCGCAACGATGACACCGAAGAGAATGACGGATATCCCAGGCGCTTTTGAGGTGATAACAGCCGAACAAATCAAAATGACTGGAGCTGAAACGTTAGATGATGTTTTAGGCGACGCTCTAGGGGTAGTGCTGCAGTCTACGTCTGGGCGGGGAATGGTGCCACAGATCCGAGGACTATCCAACAAGCGTGTTCTTATTCTTGTCGATGGCATGCGTTTTTCAAGTGGCTTTAGAGACACTACTGTTGATGTTAGTGAGTTTTCGACAGAGTTTGTAGAGCGTATAGAGATTGTACGTGGCCCTAGTTCGGCTCTGTATGGCAGTGAAGCCATAGGCGGCGTAATCAATATCATAACAAAAAACCCGACTGCGGATACATCGGGAAGTATTACGGCACGCTATGGAATGAACACCTATGGCGATGCTGAGAATAGCGTGGTGAAAGGTGTGGTTAGCGGTACTGTTGGTCCTCTAGGCATTGTTGCCTACGGACACGCAAATGTAAGTGATGAATTTGATCGTCACTATGATGATTATTTTTCCGATACCGATGATGAGCAAAGATATTCAGGCGGCGTGAAATTTAAACTCGATCTTGCCGATGATCATCAGATCAGCACGGGGATCTACTATAACGAGACCACTAGAAAAGGGTTACGCCCCAAGAACAACACCATTACTGATCGTGATGCTGATAGCGATCGCACAAATGCTTTTATCCAATACGATGGCTATATTATGGCTGGGACAAGCATTATGCTGCGTAGCTACTATTCTCAGTTCCAATTAAACAGAGATTATACCGATATAGGTGAATTAAACCCGAAGAATAAATATACCTATGAAGAATTTGATATAGACAACGAGATATATCAAGTTGAAGGCTTGGTCAGTCGCGTGTTTGCCGATACTCATCTTTTATCTTTGGGGCTTGAACACCGTGAAGAGAAGCGTTCCGGTGTAGAAAATCGTGGTGAGATAGACATGAATGAATCTATCAAAAACAGCGCTGTTTTTATTCAAGATGACTTTGAGTTGTTCAGCGGATTGCAAGTAACATTAGGCGTGCGACTAGATGACCACTCCGAATTTGGTTCCGAGGTTAGTACTCGTATTAATGCCATTTATGCTATCAGGGATAATTTTCGCTTCAAGGCCTCTTACGGCGAGGGTTTTCGGGCACCTTCACTTTATGAACTCTATGTCGAAACCAGTAACATGAACGGCGATGTTCTGCCCAACCCCGATCTAAATCCAGAAAAATCTAGGACCTACGAAGTCGGGTTCGAAGGAGAGATTGGCGATTTTAGCGGCAAGGTAATGCTCTTTAGGAACGACATGAAAGATATGATCGTCAAGATGAAAACAGGCTCTAGGCGCTCTGGGTCAAAATCAATAGCTGTCTATGAAATGTTTAATATAGATGAAGCATACACTCAGGGCATAGAAGTTGAGGCGCAGTTGCAGCTCTCATCACAGTTCAGCTTGGCAGGTAATACGACCTTTATCGAAACTGAAAATGATGAAACCGGTGATGATTTGGTTGATGTGCCGGAAATCAAATCCTACCTGCGACTCAATTATAAAAATAGCTCGGCGGGATTCATGGCCAATTTGTGCATGAACTATATCGGTAGCCAGTATCTTAGCGCAGACGAACAGGTTGGTGGCTACACCGAGTGGGATATCTACGCGCAGCAGTCTATCAATAAAAACCTGGAGGTGTTTACCGGTATTGATAATATTTTCAATAAAACTATTAGTCACCGTGCTTCACGCGGCGGTTTTTATTATGCGGGGGTAAGACTGTTGTTTTAGTAGCAGATAGAGCGTTTGTTGCGCATTTTTGTAAACTTAATTTAATATTTTCTGCCAATAGTAGACAGCTTGGCAGGAAAACTACACGGAGAATTACCATGGAACGTATTGGTAGAATGGCAATATGCTTGTTTGTTCTGATCGTTTTAGCCGCGAGCATTACGGTGCAAGCCGCCCAAAAGCCAAAGATAGAAAAAGAGGAGATTAACGCCATAATTATTGGTGATCGCTTAGCGTCAATTGCTTACCATTTAGGTGTTAAACCTGAAGCACTGGTAGCTAGATCCGTGTGGCCAGCAGTTTCCCAAGGTGAACTTAGTCAGATCGAAAGACTTGGTTGCCCTAAAAATATAACAGTTAAAAATAAAACAGCAGTACCGGATTATGTCAAAGCACATGGCATACGCCGTGTCCTGGTCGAGAATACTAAGGAGTTTTGTCTATATGTACCCGAATCAAATCCCATGGACATTATTCCACTGCTCAAAGGGCAAGATGTAGATATCGAAGTTGTTGATTTTAACAATGGCCTTGATGCGGCGATTAGGGCAACCGGCAAGCTCCTCAATCGTGAACAGGAAGCAGAAGCGCTTATCGCCAGCTATGCTTCCGCCTTGGCACGAGCAGAAAAGAGGATGCCAAAAGAGAAATTAGGGAAAAAAGTTCTAGTATTGAATGGAATAATGTTCGGTAAAACAGGAAACTCATATATTCAGGTAGAAGCCTCTAACGGTTATGCAGACAATCTGTTCTTGGGGCCTATGGGCTGCGAAAATGTTGGGAACCTCTTAACAACCAGCCAAGCTGAGATCAGCAAGGGGTATTTTCCATTAAAAAATATGGCTGATATTGCCAAGGTAAATCCCGACATTATCATTGTTACTGGTGCCTCTTTCCCCGTAGAAAAAGCAATAGTTAAAGCTGTTACTAAAATAGCTAATGCTACCAGCAACTCCAAC
>CAYPNO010000028.1:0-13907 GCA_964411865.1 uncultured Desulfuromonas sp.
AGTGGACATAGAGTTGAATGGCACTGAAGCAAAGTGGCTGCGCTACATACTCAATGAGCTCATGCCTCAAAGCACATTTGACAAGAATCTGGCTTTTGAGCTTGAGTACGCCATTGACAAAGTGATAAAGGAGATAACCACAGATGACAATGACTAACCAAGAACACGCAAAGTATTCGCCTTCACAACTGGCCAGGATAATCGCATGCCCTGGATCAGTGAAAGCAAGCGAGACTGAAGCCCAAGAAACGAATTCGTATGCAGAAGAAGGTACAATGCTTCATCAAGTAATGGAACAAACTATCAGTAAAGCCATTAAAGTGGCCAAGCTTGACGAGCGACTCGTCATAGAGGCGCCTAACCATGCTCTCACACGTGAGCAACTTTGGGCTTGTGAAGTTGCAGGAGACTACTTTACTGAGTTATACCGTGAGCTCGCCCTCTCTGGCCAAGTTGAAGTATTTCTTGAAACCAAAACAACGCTTGCACCTTTTGGCATCTATGACTGTTATGGTACTGCAGATGTGAAGATTATAACCAGCACTGGTGAGCTTCACATTATTGATTGGAAGTTTGGCCAGGGTATCTTTGTAGACGCAGAGAACAACCCACAGTTTAAAGCTTATGCCCTTGGTTCATGTGTCGCTTTTGGTAGGCCTGCTGGATTTAAGAAGATTGTTACTCATGTTGTGCAACCGCGCTTAGGTAATTGTTATAGCGTAGAGTATACGTATGGTGAGTTACTTGATTGGGCAAATGAAATACTTAAGCCTGCTCTCCACCTGGCCAGTACCAGTGCTCCACGTATTCCTGGAGAAGAGCAATGCAAGTGGTGTTTGGCCAAAGCGAATTGTTCAGAACGGCATAATGTGGCTCTTAACAATGCGTCTACCTTATTTGAAGCGTATGCGAAGCCTACAGGTGTGAGCGACAATGAGGTTGCAGACCTTCTTGAAATCGCTAAACAGCTTGACGGCTATGTAAAAGACCTACATGCCCGTGCTTATGCGCAAGCACTCAGTCCTCAAGGCTTCCCTGGCCATAAGATCGTAGCAGGTAGGTCATCTCGTAGGTGGAAAAATGAGGCTAAAGCGCGTGAATGGCTTCTTGCACAAGCAGATAAGCCAGACTCTGGTTTTGACTTTGAAGATTTGTACGAAAGCAAGTTCCTGACTCCACCGAAAGCTGAGAAATTGACCAGGGATATAAAGAAGAATGCAGAGTTCCAAGCGTTGATTGACAAAATCCCAGGCAAACCTACAATGGTGCCTAACTCTGACCCTCGGGAACCACTAAACATAAGTGCTGAAGATACATTTTCCCAGTATGCCACAAAGTAGTACAGAGAAATTAATTTTCAAAATGGTAAAATAAGTGTTTACTTTTGGCGATAGTTATGCTATAATGTTTTTTAAAGAATGCGAATACGCATTAAATAATAACCTAAAGATTAAGGAGTTTATCATGACTGACGTAGCCGTAGAAAACAAACCTAAAAGACTTATCATCCTTGAAGCAATCCAGGAAGGCGGAGCAACCAGAGAATCTTTGATGGAAGCCGCAGATTGTTCAAGTGCTTCTCTTGGTACCAACTTTACATACTTGAGGCTCATGGGCCACTACCCTGTAAAGAATGACGATGACACATTCTCCCTGGTCACTGAGGAAGAGTGGGAGGCTATCAAAGCTGAGCGTGCAGCCAAAGCAAAGACCAGGAAAACTGCTCCTGCAAAGACACCTGAAGAAGTTCTTGCAATGGCCGAACGACGTGTTGAGCGCTGTCAGAAAGCCCTTGATACCGCAGAGACAAAAGCTGAGCAGTTCGAGGACGAGATTACTGACCTTCGGCTCACTGTAGCCCAGGCGAATATGCGTCTTGCAGAGATTGCTCTTGAAGCGGCCCAGGAGAATGTCCCTGATGTTGCAGAGACAGATGATGAAGAAGGCCCTGATGAAGACGTAGCTGATGATGACCTTGTATAACCTTTAACTCAGGAGGTGCCTATGATTGAGTAGATAATGTCTATAATGTCTATAAACACAGTAACTGTATGAGTTGAAGAATTGAGGGCCAGAGTGAATATTATTAACGCACCAATAAAATAGGTTAGTTACTTTATATTGTGAGAACACTCTGGCCCAATAAACCAACACGCTAACACGATAAAAACGAAGGAGTCACATATGGCACATGAACACAAGTACTCGTCGGGCAAGGTTCGTTATGACCTTGTTGATCCAGAAGCAATCCACGGAATAGCACTTGCTTTCACACATGGCCAGGAGAAAGGGTATGAGGAGTACTCTTGGCAGAAGGTCCCACCTCACGAATACATTGCTGCGTATCAGCGGCACATGCACAAACATCTCAGGTACGCCCGAACAGGTGAGCTTAAGTACGCCTTTGACAAAGAGTCAGGTCTCTTACACATAGACCACGCTCTTGCTACCCTGGTCATATTGAGGTGGTTTGCTGCACAAGACAAAGTAATTCAAAATAAGCTCATGGCAAATGAGCGCAAAAGAGAGGAGTCACTATGAAGATCCAGACGTATGAAGACGCACGCCTACAGGTTCTGCGTAAGACCGAGAACCCTGCAGAACTTGTGTGCCAGATAGCGTCACAATCTATGCACCCTGTTTTAGAAAAACACAGCAGGCCAGAGAAGCTTGTGCGCTACTTGCTTACAGCTGAGCACCACACGCCTTTTGAGTTCGCTACTATTGTGATGAGGCTCGAAGGCATCTCTCGGTCCCTCCTGGCCCAGATCACCAGACACCGCACATTTGCGTTTGTGTCATCAAGTCAGCACTACCAAGACTACAGTGACTATCCAAGTGTAGTTCATGCAGTCATGGCCAAAGATGATCATGTAGGAGACTTAACACACAAAGCGCTTACCGCCAGCTACACTTACTATCAGAGACTGATAGACACAGGTGTACTTAAGGAAGAGGCCAGACAGGTATTACCAAATGCTGCAGCAGTCAATCTTGTGCTGAAAGCAGATGCACGTAATTTGATCAACTTCTTTAGGCAACGCCGGTGTGAGCGTAACACTCAGGAAATGATTTTGGTTGCTGATATGATGTGGGCTGTTTGCAGACAATGGTTTCCTGAACTGTTTATCTCAGTAGGCGCGCCCTGCTATATGAATGGTGTTTGCAACCAAGGAGATATGAAGTCTCCAAAGTGTGGGGGCATATGAGTAACAGCGATTTTGCACAATCCATAGCTATACAGCTTGGCACTCAACTGACATTAGGTTATGGCCCAGATAGTTTTGAGACAGAAGAGGACCGCATGAACTACATGCGTGACACTTGTCTTGCACTTAACCTTGAAGTGGCTGAGTTCCTGCAAGAGCTACCTTGGAAGCCTTGGCGTCCATTCGAACAGCAGACTTACAGGCCTGACAAAGCAGCTGATGAGATTATTGACATACTCATCTTTACCTTAAACCTTTGGATCAACTTTGGCCAGTACCCGCAAGGTAAGTGTTATGACGAGTTGATGAGAAGACTTGACGAAAAGCAGTACAAGAACTTAAGCCGTATCCAGTCAGGGTACAACACGAAAAAACAATAAACAGTAAAAGGAGAAACACCATGGCAGTTACACCAGAAATGATCGCGTCCTTCGTAAAAGTATTTGAGCCCGAGCCCAACCTCTCTGGCCAGTTAAAGTACAGCGTACAGCTTTTGATTGACAAGAGTGACAAGAAGGGTGTCGCAGCTCTTGAAGCAATGGTTGCAAAAGCAAAAGCTAAAGGAGTCGCTACAAAATGGGGAGGCAAAGAACCAGCCTTCAGGTATCAGCCTTTGCGCGACGGTGATGCTGAGCTTGCGTCAGGTGAGAAAGATGACGCGGTGTATAAAGGACGTATGTTCTTGAATGCTTCGGCCAACGAGAAAGACAAGCCTCAAGTCGTAGGACCTGATGCAAAGCCCCTCATGGACCAAGACCTGCTCTACTCTGGCGCGATTGTACGAGCTGACCTTTCAGCATTCCCATATAAGAATAGTGGGAACAGCGGTGTTGGTTGGTATTTGAACAGTCTTATGGTTGTACGTGATGGTGTGCGCCTCGATGGCAGACAGAACGCGGTTGATGCTTTTGAGAAGTACGCTATTGAAGATGAAGAGTCTGATGACAACCTCGCATAACATCGTATAATTAAAGTGCCTGCTTCTCTGGCCAGGGAAGCAGGCTTTATTAGAATACCTGTGTACATTATACGTATAGTGTAAAGGAGAACAGATGCTAACATTACTGATGGACACTGAAACATATAGTGAAGTGCCTATTAAAGAAGTGGGAAGCTTTAAATACATAAGCCACCCTTCTACACGGTGTTTATGTTTGTCCTACAAGATTAATAATGACCGAGTAAAGTTGTGGACTGAGGGCATGGTTATGCCTCAAGAGTTAATTGACGCAGCTAAGCTATGCTCTTCTGGCCAGGGAAAAGCAGAAGCCTTTAACGCAACCTTCGACATACAGGTGTGGAACAAGATACTTGTGCCTAAACATGATATACCTGTTATACCATTAGAAAACTGGGTTGACGTTCAAGCAGTCTGCGCTCGGTTCAAATTACCCATGAGTTTAGACAAAGCAGCTAAAGCGCTTGGGTGCAACACTGAGAAGATGGCTATAGGCAAACAGCTGATACGCAAATGCTGTACTCCAGGGTACAACCCGACAGCCAGAGACTATGAACAACTTGGTGCATACTGCGTCGTTGATACGGAAGTCTTAAGTGAGATAAGACAAAAGCTGCCTGTGCCATATCTCACTCCTCAGGAACAAGCAATTTGGGAAATGACTTACCGCATCAACGAGCGAGGTGTGCCTATTGACATTACGGCTAACCGCGCGATTATCAAGTATCTAAAGATTTACATGGACGGTCAGAAGAAACTCTTGCCTGAACTAACTAAAGGTTTCATAACTACACCTGGCCAGATTCAGAAGATCAAACAATTTTGCAAAGACAAAGGAGTAGACCTACCAAATCTTCAAGCAGAAACTGTAGAGGCTACTCTGGCCAGAGATGACCTGCCTTACGATGTTAAAGCAGTATTGCGTTTGAGGCAAGAGTTAGGTATGAGCTCTGTCAAGAAGTTCATAACAATTGATGAGATGCAGAATCGTGGTGTAGTACAAGGTAACTTAATGTACCATGGCGCAGGCACAGGACGATGGGCTGGTAGAGGCTTTCAGTTTCATAACTTACCTCGTGCCAGTGTTGAAGATCCAGAGAAAGTTATACAGCAGTTCATAGACCGAGATATCTTTGATGACCCAGTTGGCCAAGGGAAAGCCTTGATCAGGTCTATGATAACAGCGCCTGAAGACTTCATGATTTTGTGTTCAGACTATTCGTCTATTGAAAACCGTGTGTTGGCATGGCTTGCAGGTGATGAAGCAACCATACAGAAGTTTAAAGAAGACTTTGACCAGTACAAAGATATGGCAGCATTCTTGTACAATAAAGATATTGACCAGGTAGAGCCAAGTGAGCGTCAGTTAGGTAAAGCTCTTATACTCGGTTGCGGCTTTGGCATGTCCCACCATAGATTCGTAGTTGCTGCTCAAACATTTGGTGTGTATCTTGAGAAGTCACAAGCAAAGATTGCTGTTGACGCGTATCGCAAACGGTATTATCTCATAGTTAAAATGTGGTATCAACTTGCGGCTTCAGTTATGCACGCTGTCAAATTCCCTGGCCAGGTATACAAGACAAATAAATGTGCATGCTCAGTTGTCAAAGATAAGGCAGGACACAAATGGTTAAGGATAGTACTCCCTTCTGGCCGAGCTTTAATGTATATGGACCCACGTGTGACTGACGGCAAGTATGGCCCTGTGGTTTCTTATCATGGAGTTAGTCAAACAACTTACCAATGGACTACTCGTGAACTGACACCAGGCTTACTCGCAGAAAATGTTACTCAGGCTTCAGCACGTGACATACTGTGCGAAGGCATGCTTGAGGTTGAGCATAAGATGCCAGAAGCGAAATTGATTTTGTGTGTGCATGATGAGGCAGGCGCGCTTGTACACAAGAATGATATTATGGAAGACACTCTTGACAAGTTTAATGAGCTCCTGTGTGTTGACAGAGAATACAGACAGGACCTGCCTCTTAAAGCAGAAGGCTACATTAGCAGGAGGTATATGAAAGGATGAAATACGACTATGACTTTACATACTTTGCAGATATTCTTATTGAGTACTCACCAATAGAAGAAGTGCAGTACTTAGAAGACATGTCAAGCTGGATAAAGTTTCAACCAGTACTATCAAGTATCACAGACCCAGAAGAATGTCGCAAGCGTCTTATGTACGAGCTACGGTTCAATAGACGCAACGATATTGTCAGTAGGATTCTGGGAAAGTTTAACAAGCTTCGTGCACAGAAGATAGGAGACTTATGGAATGAGTATAAAGATACCCACCTTACAAATAAGAAAAGAGACGGAGAAGGAGATAGAGGAGTATCTGACCAAGAGGATAGGCCGGATGGGGGGACAGGCCTATAAATTTAGTTCGCCACAGCGGCGTGCGGTGCCTGATCGCATATGTGTTCTACCAAACAGAATTGTAGTGTTTATTGAATGTAAGAGACCAGGGTTGCAGCCAACAGCAGCGCAGCACCGTGAGATTAAAAGACTACGTGACTGGGGAGTGCCTGCTTCATGGGTTGCAACTAAAGCTGAGGTTGACTACCTGGTCGAAGTACTGCAGGCTAAGATAGACACAGCAGGCTTTATTAACTTTTGGGACTTGAGAAAGGATGGTAAATAAATGATTAATACAAACATGATACAACAGCTAAAAGATTACGAGCCTAAGCGTTTATCTTTCCCATGTTTAGGCCAGGTTAAACTTGATGGTATATTCGGCCGATGGCAACCAGACAAACGTGAGTTCTTCACACGACAAGGCAACAAGATCAAGGGTTTAGACCATTTGATTGACCAACTCAACGGCTATCCAGGTCCACTTGATGGTGAGCTTGTAATTCCTGGCATGGACTTCTTCACAATGAACGGTTTGATCAGGAGCTTTAGAGATATACCCCAATGCAAGTTCTACGTATTTGACAGACCCGGGCCAGAAAGATACAAGACACGCCAGCAGTTTTATTATGATAGTGAGTTGCTTATTGACTTACCAGATGTGGTTCGTGTTAAAGCACACCTGCTCACAAACACAAGAGAGGTTGATGCGTTCTATGAAAGAGTGTTGCACCATGACCACGAAGGCGCTGTGTACAAACAAGCTGACGCCCTTTACCGAAATGGCAAGCACTACCAATATATGAAGCGCGTTCCGGTTAAGACTGTCGAGTGTGAGATCATAGGGTCTTATGAGGGTAAAGGCAAGCTCGAAGGAATGCTTGGTGGGTTTGTCGTTCTGTACAAAGATAAGCCGGTTAAGGTGGGAGGCGGACCAGGTGTAGACTATGCAGCGCGTACTATGATGTGGAAAGAGCGTGACAGTTACCCTGGCCAGATGATGAAGGTACAGTATAAGAAAGAGACAGCAAAAGGTTCATTGCGTTCACCACAGTTCTTGGGGATACGATGGGACCTTTAAAACCACATGATTATCAACTGCGTGGTAGAGACTTCTGGCTCAAGAATCCCAGAGCATACTACGCAATTGACATGGGCCTTGGTAAGACGCTGACTACTCTTATGGGTCTCAAGGCTATAGGAAAGCCAGCTCTTATCATCGCGCCTGTGCGGACAATCTACACCACCTGGCCAGATGAAATACTTAAATGGAACTTTGACTTTGAATTTGAGATTGTTCATGGACCAAATAAGTTAGCCTCTCTGGCCAGGAAAGCAGATATATACATATCCAACTTTGAGACAATACCTGTTATCTATAAGTACTTGCTTGGCTTGGCTGAGAAGAAGAAGCCTATGCCTTTTGAAGTGTGTGTCATTGATGAGGGCTCAATGATTAAGTCATCAAGTACTCAACGGTTTAAGTATCTCAAAGCTCTGCGAAATGTATTTCCAAAGTATCGCTTGATTCTTAGTGGTACACCTGCGCCAAACTCTTTAATGGATTTGTGGTCACAGTACTTCTGGCTAACAGATGGAAAAGCTTTAGGCGAAAGGATAACACAGTTTCGCCACAAGTACTTTACGCATATTCCACAAGCATTCAAATGGCAGTTGAAACCAGGAATGGAGGAACGGATATACAAAGCAATCGCACCTTACACTTTTAGGTTAGACGCTAAGGACCATTTAAAGCTACCTAAACTGACTAAGAATAAGGTCTATGTTACGCTATCTAAGAAACTCAAACGTCAGTACACGGAGTTAGAAAGTACCTTCTTTCTTGAATTAAACGAAGTTGAACATGAGGCTTTCAACAAAGCAAGCCTGAGTATGAAACTCAGACAATTCTTACAAGGGGGTTTGTATTATGACACAGATGAGTATGACAGAAATGGCGAAGCAATTAGAGGAACTACATTCATCCATGACCTCAAGTGCCTTGCGCTCAGAGAACTTATCGAGACAACTGGAAAGCCTGTCTTGGCAGCAATACAATTCAGATTCGAGCTTGACATCATCAGAAAAGTATATCCGGACGTCGCAGTTATTGCAGGGGGCACATCAGCTAAAGACGCTACACGATACATTAAGAAATGGAATAGAGGAGATTTACCACTTCTTGTCTGTCACCCGGCAAGCCTCTCACATGGTGTTAACCTCCAGACAGGTGGATCAACAATTGTCTGGTATGGGATGACATGGAGTCTTGAACAGTACCAACAATTAAATGCGAGACTCTTCAGACAAGGCCAGAAGAAAGCAGTTGTAGTGCACCACTTGCTTTGCAAAGATACTATAGATGAAAAGGTGTACACAGCTGTGGCTGAGAAGAATTTAAATCAGCAGAAACTTCTTGACTACTTAAGGGAGATATCGAAATGAATAAACTTGACCAGTTAGACAAATGGCAAAGGCGGATGCTACAAGTTGCAGAGCTTGTGTCCTCTTGGTCTAAGGACCCTGAGAATAAGGTTGGTGCGGTACTGACTACGTTTGATAACCATATCATAAGTACAGGCTTTAATGGTTACCCAGCAGGCCTGAACCACACAGATGCATCAGTCAAAGAGAAGTTGTTCAAGACTATACATGCTGAAGTAAACTGCATTCTACACGCACCCTCAATACCTTTTGGCACAGTGATGTATATCACAAGACACCCTTGTGCACAATGCGCAGCCATAATAATTCAGGCTCAGGTCACACGAGTTGTGTGTCCTAAGCCTGAATGTGATTCTTCCTGGTCAGAGTCTATGCAAGCTGCATCTGACCTAATGTTTGATGCTCATGTTGGTCTTGTGCTTATTTAACATACTTCATTTTGTCAGTTAGCTTCTCTGTTTGAAGCTCTTGCAACTTTTGTAGTTTGTCAAGAGCTTCATCATGAGTTATCTCGTTACGCTCATATCGTCTTTGGATGTTACTCTTTTCACGTGACACTGCACGTTGGATCTTATTAACCTTCTGCACAGTAAACTTCTCAAACAGCTCTTGGTTAGCAGGTGTTAACTGTACACCGAGTAGAGCTCTAAGAGCAGATTCGCTTAGCGTTATTGGTCGACCAGCATAGTCCAACTTATCCCCACCAAGCTCATTCTTTAAACCGTCCACAAGTTTGTTCATGCCATATCCACCAGGCACAAGAGAAGGCATCATCTGTTTCCAAGCATACTCAAGGTATTTACCTGTCACTTCTGCAACACTATCTAAAGCTTCATCGTATATTTCCTGGCCAGTGAAGGCATCTCTATTGGTCATGACTGCGGAAGCTAAACCAAAGAGTGGGTTACTTGGAAGTATGTCACCAAAGGGTAGAGCAGACTGTCCCCATGTTTGTCCCATACCACTCCATGGCATGTAAGCACCAAGGTTAAAATACTGTCGGTTGCCATAAGTATCAGGGAATGGTAAGAGTATTTGACCTATGCCACCATCAAACATTGCAGATTTGTCAGCTGCTACTTCATCGTCTGTCAGGCCTAACTTGTTCTGGGCCAGAGTAGTCATACCATACATACTCGCAAACACTGCTGCAGGTTTCCATGGTTTAGTTATAGCGGTCTCTGCAATCATAGGTATGGCTTTGTAAGTATATGTGGCAAAAGGCACAGCCCACCGTTTGTAGTGCTTAACCATTGGTGGGATATCTTGATAGTCAAACAGATACTTCTCTGCGTGTTTTGCTGCTTCGTCTATTGTCTTACCTTGTTCTCGAGCTTGTATAAATACAGCAGTCTTAAAGAGTCTTTCACTCTGGTCATACAGTACAGCTGGCGCTGACACAGCCTTTTGTATCCAGTCTGCTAAATGCTTGGGAGCGCGTAAGTCACTAAGCTCATCTCGTAGAGTTGATATATCTGACTCGATAAATGTATTATTATACAAGCCCCAGTCCTCTGCTTCTTTATACCTAACATTTTCGCGTCCCTGAGTCAAGGCTTTAGCCGCTTGAGAATATGTGTGCACATCTGTAGGATGCACTCCAGCAAAGTAAGCCTGTGTCACGTTTGACGCAAAGTTTCTTGCGTGTGTTACAGGGTTAAGTATTGCCTTACCATATTTCCAGTACCCCATTAGCTGGTCCATATTCTTCTCAAGACCTGTGCGGTAATCAATAATCTCCTGTAAGTCTGACAATACATCTTTGCGCACGTACTTGCCATTGAGTTCTCCCCAGCCATCGCCAAGCACTTTCTCAAAGTTCTTTGGAGGCTTAATACCAGTGCCTACTGGATGCACCCAATCAGGGTTCTTAGATAAGTACCTAAGCAAATCCATCTTGAGTACTTCCTTACCTTGTGTAGCAGCTCCCTTGGCCACACGGTACGATGTGCCAATGATATCATTAAAGACCTGTAGAGTTTCAGCAGGCATATCTGATCGCATTTTTGAATAACTACGTGTTATATCCCCGCCTTTTGTACCTCGCTTAAACTTAATCTCTGTCTTGAGAAAGGATTCCAGTTCTGTAATCTGCGCTTCAATACTGGGGTCACCTTCAGGATTCATAAAACGTGACTTACGTTTTAATGCACGAATCTCACTCCGCACAGCTCGAGCATCTGCCTTTGTTAGTCCTTCAAACCTTGGGTTAAAGATAGGCAAGTACTCTTTGGCTGACCCTACATGATAATGGTTGTTAAGCATTTCTTTTGCAGTAAGAGCTTCGGCCAGGGGTGTGTCCTTATCTTTAATAATGTTACGCAGTTCCGCTCTCTGCCGTCTTGTGAGCTCCTCAAACTGTGAGTACCTGTTTAAGTTCATATCACGTGTTGCGTCTTTCAAGTCCTTAAACATTGCATTAATCTTGTGGGCCTTCTTGGCCAGGGAAGCATTAGTGGTAATGCCACCTTCTAAGATTTGCGCTAATCGTTTCTGCGCCAAACGCGAGGGTGCAATCTCGTTCAACTCTCGGCCAAGGTGAATAGCTTTACGCAAGACCAGGTTAGCATCACGTTTGTAAGTCTTAATGATCTCTCTTACTTCAGCAGACCTGTTAAGGCCCATCTGATAACGCATAGTTTCATTAGTGATAGCACCATTAGCAATATCGAGTATTGGCTTAATGACCTTATCTCTGGTCACTGTTGTCCAAGCTTCCATTGCTCTTGGTGCACCCTTGATAGCAGTGCCACCTGCAACACCTAACAACAGACCTCTCATAGCACGGTCAGGGTCTACTACAATTCGACCAGTTGATTCAAACTCATCCCAGTCTACTCCACCATACACAGCACCGATCGCACCAGTTGTGGCAGACACATTTGAGTTGATGAAGTTTGACATAAGCACAGAGTCTTTAAAGTCAGGGTAAGCTTCTTTGCGCATCTCTGCAGTCATTGCTAACCTGGCCATGGTAGCGTTCGCCTCACGCTCACCTGCTATATTCTCATACTGATCATGTGCCTTAGACACATAGTCACTTTGAGCTTTTCTAAGTTCCTGCTGTTTCGCCCTAACTTCTTTGTTAAGACTTTCAATCTGTGCCTTAAGAGCTTTAGCTTCATTAGACCCTGGCTTCTTCATCAAGAAGGCGAATTCAAGGTCTGCAATCTTAGTCGTAGCTTTGTCTATCTGGCCTTCAATAGCTTCAACAGCTTCACGCTGCTCAGTCAAACCTAAGTGCTTAAGCTTGCGTTCTATAGTCTTTACTTCCTTCTTTTCGGCTTTGTACTCTGGTGTACCTTTACCAAAAGTAGCTAAGCGTTCTTTCCTGGCCTTGACTTCGCCAGCCAGTTGAGCATCAAGGTGCATTAAGAAGTCTCTATTTCCACCACGTGCATGCCCTTCAATAAACTGAACAGCATGTTGCACTTCGTGAATCATAATCTCTTCGGGTGTTGCATGCTTTGCACGAGGATCTATACTGATGTGCCCGAGGTCATCTATTGGATCATTACCACGTACATACTTTCCGCCTCCTCTATGGCCAGGAAAGACCTTTAGCGTTTTAAGCTGTGGGTATATTTCAAACAACCGCGGATGATCCATGATATCTTGTAACTCTGTCGAGCCTATCTTTGGGAATTTATTGAAGTCAAAGTGTGCTGGAGAATCATCAAGCTCCCAACGCCAGCGGCCATCTTCGGCTTGCCACATCCCAGTAGCTTTAAAGATTTCAGCTTCTCCGGCTCCTTCATCTTTCATCTTTTTAGCTGTGCGCTTATCCTGTCGTATGAGTTGGCGAATTTTGCCAGGAGTGCCTTTAGCCTTTTCGGCTGTGTAAAGTTTGCCTTCGCCATCTTTAATCTTCAAGGCGCGCACACGAGGCAAACGTGTACCCATGAGCATAGCGCCCATAGCACTACCACCTACACCCTTCTTAATGTTGTACCCCGAGATATTACCTTCTTCATCTGTCTCAACGCCGGCTCCAAGCCCTAAGCCACCACCCATTAACGTCTGACCAGTGTTAGCTTTAGCTACTGTAGGTTCTGCAAAAGGTGTTGTGTGCAATGGTTTAGTAGGTGGCTCTGTGTCTGTTGAGGTTCGCCTACGTGTAGGAGCTTCTGGTGTTAGCTCTGGTATATCCTCGCCACGCTCTGCTTTCATTTTGGTTATGCGCTTTACTTCTTCTTTCATATCAAGAGGCGCAGACTCACGTCGTACTTTCTCGCTAAACGAAGTTTCAGAAGGCACTTCTGTAACCTTCTTGCTTATGATATCAGGTGAGCCTGTGTCAACTACTTTAGCTGCCTTAAGTGCGTCATGAACAGCTTTAGGAGTAACTTCTTTGCCTGCTCTTGTTAGTGCTGGTCCTACCTGGTTAGCCAACTTAATGAGCGCTGTTTCACCTACTGTTCCTGCAGTGATTGCAGCGGCTAATCCTATAGGTATTTGCAAGGCCAGGGGTACGTCTGATTCAGTTAAAGCTTCTGCACCATACTCGAGACCTGTACCTACAACAGGTTCAGCTGCAAGACTTGCGCCTACTTGCGTAGCTACACTTTTAGCTCCCTGCTGTGGTGCTTGAGAGACTAACTTACTGGTCAGCCACTCTGCAACCTTGTTTGCAGTTCCCTGCAGATTAAGTTTAGCGGCTGTCTTAGACACAACCTTACCTGTTAACTTACCTGCAGCTACGCGTATAGGCATTGCTAAAGGACCAACGATCGCGTCTACTGGATTTACCCAAGCTTCAGGTAAACCTTCATCACCACTGCCTTCTTTAATTTGTGCAAGAGTCCTATCTTGTTCCCACTTAGTTTTAGATATAGGTGACAGTCTTTCAATCCTGTCTTGTACAGGGTTGACATCATAACCTTGTATCTCTGTAGGTGCGCCCTCAATCTGTGGAGACTTATCTGGTCGAGTAG
>CAYPNO010000028.1:14007-16455 GCA_964411865.1 uncultured Desulfuromonas sp.
TTACTTGAGCTTGAATAGCCTATGCGCTGATTGAATTCGTCAATAGATATTTTGTCTTTGTAGTACTTGTTATAGAGACCTAAGGCCAGTTTATTATCTGGCCAGGTAGACTTATCTGCATATGCAGGGTTTTGTTTTCTGAACTCATCTAAGGTCATATCATATCACCAAGACTAAGCGGGTCACTACCTGTTGATGTAGCCGGTGCGCTTGTTCCTTTAAGGATCTTCTTGACATCTGAGTCTGACCAGCCCTTTGCCTTAAGGTCTTCTTCTACTTCCGTAACACTCGCACCCGCGCCTATCGCCTGATTGGCCAGGGTAGTAGCAGTACTTAAAGAGGTGAGCATACCAGCTTTTGGTATACGCTTCATGGCCTGCTCTACTTTGGCCTGAGTGTCATGTTGTGCTTTAACGTCAAACAAAACAGAGTAAACTTCTTCACCTGGCTTACCCCGCATTCTTGCAGATGTCTCATTCATTATCTGGTCATAAGCTTCTTGGGCTTCAGGGTTCGGCCAACCACCTGTGTCTGTAAAGCCCAAGGACTTACCAAGAACCGTGTGAGCTATCTTCATGTACTCAGGAACCTTTGTTGACATCTCTTCAGGACCGCTACTCTGGCCAGGGAGGGGCGCACGCATTACACCTGGTTGATCTGGCACCCGTATCTCATTGCCTTGTGCATCTCTGCCCCATATATTTCCTGGTTCTTTCTGCACAGGGTGGCTCTCAAGACCTGCCACTTTTGGCTGATACACTTCTACACCGTCAGGTCTACGCGCCGGCACGAGTTCAGGTTCAGGTGTTTGTAATTGCTTAAACCCTACAACCATGTCAACTAAACTCTTCATCTCAGGCTGTGACATTTCGTTGTCCTGTGCGAAAGACTGTAAAGCCTGTGGCGAGAAGTCACTTCCTTGAAGAAACTTTTGACCTAAGTCTCGCATCCGTCTTTGGAGCTTCTCACGCTCTTCTCTCTCTCTACGCTCTCGCTCTTCTGCAGCTTGTCCTGCTCGTCTTGCTCGGTCTTCGGCCAAGTAGGCCGGCAAGTTCTGCAGAGTACCTTGTGTCATAAATCGCATATCTTCTCCTTAGCCAAACATATCAAATAATGTTCCAGCACCTTTTATGTAATCGAGTAGACCAGGCTCTCTTGCTTTACGATCAGCATCTGCTATGTTACCTTGCTGTGACAGAGTATCACGAGCTATGCCTATTCCTTCTGTCTTACCCGCTAACTCTTTTAACTGGTCAAGATACGCAAGGTCAGCATTGACAGGTGAATGAGGTAAGCCAAACTGATAAGTATCGTCAGCTGTTGCACTTCGCGCACCATGCAGACCAACTCTGTTGGCTAAATCTGTTTGGCCAAAGCCTGCCATCTGGTCAGCTTGAGCCCTGTTCGCTCTTGGTGTAAAAGCAATCTCCTGGCCAGCGAGTTTAAATTTAACAGGCGAAAACAAACCAGTACCTTCTCGTGACTGCTCAATCAAGTCATCAAGCAGTCCACCCTGTTTATTAACAGCTATACCATAATCTCTTACAGACTCATCTCTACTTGCCTGCCAGGCATCGAACTGACTTTTTGCATAATCAGCATGCTCTTTTAGCAGTGCCTGAGCTGACTCAATACCCTCAGGTGTACCAAAGAACTGTTCTACATAGTGATCCCAAGTTCCTTCCTTAGGTGCTGTTGACTGACCAGTGTTGGGGTCTATACGAGCTGCTATGAAGTGATCTATAAAAGCATCAACTATAATATCGTCTGTGCCTTCAAGCCCTCCCTCTTTAACACTTGGATCATTTGCTACAGCAGCAGCTACTGCAGCCGCTCCTACTGCTTCTGCTGCTTTCTGGGACAAACCACTGGCCAAGGCGTTCGCTACAGCTTGGGCAGCATGGTCACCTAAGGTCTTGCCTGAATACATTTTAGTGCCTAAGTTAGCTAAGCCCGTTACGGGGTTAGTAAGCGTAAGACCATCTACTACTTTGCCTAAGACGTTTTGTGCAATGTCCTTTGCTTTAGCTGTGATTTTGGCAGGAGCTTTAACTGCTGCACTTGTCATAAGTTGGCCAAAGGTGTTACTATTATAATTACCTGAACCCCCCCCAATACCATCTATACCTTTACGACTTGGATCATCACGGGCATCTGGTGACATACCTGCACTACCATAACTGCCTCTATAGCCTGTGACGGTCATCCCTATACCATCTGTGCCTACACGACTTGAATCAGCACGGGCATCTGGTGACATACCTGCACTACCAGAACTGCCTCCATAGCCTGAACTACCACTACTGCCACTCCCGCCACTACTGCCACCACTACTGCTTGAACCGCCGAGTCCATGATCACCATCTCCAACCCCACCGCCGCCCTTGCCTCCGCCAGGCCCGCCTCTATCTCCGTTGTCGGACTCAAAGTCAACAAGACCGAATCTAA
>CAYPNO010000029.1:0-16195 GCA_964411865.1 uncultured Desulfuromonas sp.
AGCTGCCATGATCGACTACAGCACAAAATATTTCCAGACGCCGAATGTCCACGCTGCTCATATCCTCCCAGAGCACCTTAATAGTTTTACTCCAACGCTTGCCAGCATACTGCACTAGCATACAATTTTGTCCCTTGGCCTGACACAACTTAGCCTCTACGCATTCGCGGCAATGCATAATATCCTCGTGCTTCTGGGCATACAAGTCAACACCCTAATAAACAGAACGGGTTCAGCACTGTGACGATGAAACCAGAGAGGAAACCAGGGCATCAATCTTCGAATACATATGAAGTGTTTTATAATCGCCAACGCTCACATTCCGCTATTGGATATGAAACTCCGCTGGGATATGGGCCTACGTGGCAAGCTGTGTAAACTTTTGTCCGGAAAAGTGTTGCCAGATCACTTCCGCCTCGATCATGCCCGAGAGACCCCTTCTTCGCCAAAATAGTGATGGGTGCCACTCACCTCCGCCATTGCACCCGATGCAGATGCTGTTATGCTCCTACCATTTAATCATGTTACTATCTACAAACGGTACGCCACATTAAGTGCAGTAACGCATTTTTTATCTTACGGCCAATTCCCGTCGAAAACCTGAAAACGACATAATCTGCACACATAAACAGTTATTCCGACCGGAGTATAGTATCCACCATGAAGAGCCTCTTCTGTAAAACCAGAAAATCTCTGTATCCCCCACCTTCACATGAGCACAATATAACAGCAGTCTTTCGCATAGTTGTCCCCTTTATATTTATGGTCCCTGTGCTCATACTCGCTCTTCCAGGTGAAAAACACGAAGCTCTGGGTGCTTCAGCCCCGGTCACAGATGTGATGGCTGCAACCCATGCCGATGTAATACTGCTGATCATATATGTGGCTTTAGCGCTGGGATTTTCTTTTCTGTGTTCCGTGGCCGAAGCGGTACTCTTGAGCCTGACGCCAGCCTTTATTGAGGAGCGCAAGAACAAACATCCAAAACAGGCAAAACTCCTGAAGCGTCTGAAACAGGATAATATCGATCAATCCCTCGCCGCTATTCTCACCCTCAACACCATCGCCCACACGGTGGGTGCAATTGGCGCCGGGGCTAAAGCGGCGGCTATCTTCGGCAGCGCGTGGTTTGGATTGTTCTCAATGCTGCTGACTCTGGCAATCCTGTTTTTATCCGAGATTGTCCCTAAAACCATCGGTGCTCTGTACTGGAGCAGGCTGGCGTGGCCCGTTGGAATATTCATTCAGCTTTTAATTCGCACCCTGTATCCCCTGGTATGGATCTCCGAACGCTTAACTCGCCTGCTCTCAAGCGGTAAAAAGCTGCACGTATTCAGCCGGGATGAATTTGTCGCCATGACCAAGATCGGAGAGCGCACTGGGCAGATCAATGACAAAGAGAGCCGCATCATCCGCAATCTATTTCGCTTTGAGCTGTTTCGCGTCGTGGACATAATGACTCCGCGCACGGTAATGGTGGCGATAAAGGCCGACATGGGCATCGGGGAGATATTTGATTTTGTAGTGCAACAACCATTTTCGCGTATGCCGGTTTATAAAGTGGACATTGACGACATCAGCGGCTTTGTTCTAAAGACTGACATCTTACTGGAAAAGGCGCAGGGGCGCGACAACACTCAGATCAAAAGCCTGACCCGCGATCTGCTCAACGTTCCGGAGAGTGTGTCGCTCTCAATGCTGATGGAACACCTGCTTAAAGAACGTCATCATATCGCGCTGGTAGTGGATGAATATGGCGGCACCGAAGGTATTGTGACCCTGGAGGATCTGGTGGAGACCCTGATCGGTATCGAAATCATGGATGAGAGTGACACGGAACAGGATATGCGCGCAGTGGCACGGCGCCTGTGGGAGAAACGTGCCAAAAAACTCGGCATAGACGCTGAAATTGTAGCGCAGACACGGAACGATTAAGCCTCACAAAGTGTTTCTAAGTGTTTCTAAATAAAACCGAAGAGCATCCGTATTCCCATAATAAGGAGAAAAACAGCAAACAACCGCTTCAGGCGTTCCACCGGCAAACTGTGCGCTAACCTTACGCCTAAAGGTGCTGTCAAGACACTGGCAAGGGCAATCCCGACCAAGGCCGGCACATAGATGAATCCAATACTCCACTCAGGCAAATCCGGCACTGTCAGACCGTTGAGTAAGTAACCAACACTTCCAGCTAATGCGATAGGGAACCCGATGGCGGCCGAGGTGCCCACTGCGCTATGTACGGGTTGATTAGCACGAATTAAAAACGGCACGGATAGACTGCCGCCGCCGATACCCACCATGCTTGAAACTCCCCCGATAACGGTTCCCATGCCAAATATTCCCACTGCTCCTGGCAGGGTATGTTTCGGTTGCGGGCGTACATTAAAAAACATGCGCGCCGCGACATAAAAAATAAATAGCATGAACATTACACTCAAAAATTTACTACTTAGCTGTGCCGCAACCCAAGAACCCAAAAAAGTACCGCATAAAATACCCGGTGTAAGGGTACGCACCACCGGCCAGAGGACCGCACCTCGTGCATGATGGGAGCGAAAACTAGATACAGAGGTAAATGCGATAGTCGCCAGCGATGTTCCTAGCGCCAGGTGGAGGATGTAGATTTCTGGAAATTGCTGCACCGAAAACAAAAACGCCAGCATGGAAACCGCGATAACCCCCCCCCCGACCCCAAACAATCCTGCTAAAATTCCAATAAACGCCCCCGTCAACAAATACATAAGCCAAAACATATTTCAGAACTCCCACTAAGTTTAAGCACAATGCGCGCTACGCAAGGCTGCAATTTAACCCATAAAAATATTACCGCAACACATCAAACTATTGCAGTATCGATAGACTCAAAGTAAAAACGTACCGTCGTAAGGACTCAACCATACAGAGAATCCCCCCAGTATTTGAAGTAAAAAAGGGACGGAACCAATGTTGGTATTTTTATTCAGATACGTTAGGATGGATGTCAGGCGCGGCCTTCTGAAAATTATCTACCTATATGCTAAATAATGAAATAAAAACGGGGAGAACAAACCTATGGAGAATAAAATCCGCCTTGGAATAAGTTCTTGTCTTCTCGGGAATAAAGTTCGTTATGACGGCGGACATAAACTAAATCGTTATCTGCACGATACGTTGGCTCCGTACGTAGAATATGTTCCGGTATGTGCCGAGGCTGAGATCGGCCTGCCGGTTCCCCGCCCGACGCTACGCCTGGTGGATACGGACGATGCTGCGATAGGGATGGTTTTTTCCAAAACTGGGGAAGACATAACCGAGAGCATGCGAAGTTGGTCCCAGCGCCGCGTTAAAGAATTAGTCGCAGAGAACCTCGACGGTTTTGTATTCAAAGCCAACTCACCTAGCTGTGGCATGGAACGGGTCAAAGTCTATGCCAAAAAGGGGATGCCACATAAAGACGGAGTTGGGCTATTTGCCGCAGCCTTCATGCAGCACTTTCCCCTCCTGCCTGTTGAAGAAGAGGGCCGCCTGAATGACGCCGCTCTGCGGGAAAACTTTATAACCCGAATATTCACCCTGCAGCGTTTCCGCCGCAGTTTAGGCGACAATCCCTCCTACGGAGCGGTTGTAAAATTTCATACCCAACACAAACTCCTTATCTTCTCCCACAGCGAAAAGATTTACCGAGAAATGGGGAGGTTGGTAGCACATGGTAAAGCCCTACCGTTCGAAGAGTTTCTAGCCGAATATCGCACCCTGCTACTCAAAGCCTTGCAACTGAAAACCACCCTGAATAAACACACCAACGTGCTACAGCATATTATGGGGTACTTCAAGCACGATCTGAGCAGCGACGAGAAGCAGGAAGCCCTTGATCTGATCCACAGCTACAAGCAAGGGCTGGTTCCGCTAATCGTCCCTATCACCTTACTCAACCATTTTGTGCGCAAATTCAAACAGGAATATCTACACGAACAAGTGTATCTAAAGCCCCACCCAAAGGAACTCAAGTTGCTCAACCACGTGTAAAGAGCTAACCAGAAATTTATTGCTCAGCAAATTTACAATCAATGCTGCAAAAAGGAGTGTGGAATGAACCCGCGAAAAATAAAAGAAAAAATCCACTGGATGGGAAGTATCGACTGGAACTCGCGTCTCTTTGATGAACTTATTCCTTTGCCGGACGGAACAAGTTACAACGCATTTTTGCTTGAGGGGAGCGAGAAAACTGCCCTTATTGATACAGTCGACTCAAAGTTTTTCCCAGAACTGGAAGATCAGCTTAAAGATGTTGTCAAACTTGACTATATCATTTCGCTACACGCCGAACAGGATCACTCCGGCAGCATCCCGGCGGTACTAGCCAAATACCCACAGGCAAAATTAATTACCACCCCTAAAGCAAAGGAGATCCTCCTGGACCTCCTTGAAATTGACGAGAACTCCATCATCACGGTAGCAGATAAAGAAACCCTGAGCTTAGGGGACAAAACCCTGGAATTTATCCATATGCCTTGGGTCCATTGGCCCGAAACTATGGTGGCGTATCTCAAAGAAGACAAAATACTTTTCAGTTGCGACCTCTTCGGCTCCCACATTGCAACAACCGATCTCTTTGTTACCGACGAAGCCCGTGCCTATGAAGCGGCTAAACGCTATTATGCCGAGATCATGATGCCGTTTCGCCTGATGATCAAAAAACATCTGGAAAAACTTGCTCCCTACGCTATTGACATAATAGCCCCAAGCCATGGGCCGCTGCTTAAGCGCCCAGCCTTCATCTTGGACGCATATAAAGACTGGATTGATGGCACACTGAAAAATACTGTGGTGCTGCCGTATGTTTCCATGCATCAAAGTACTGAGAAAATGGTAGATTATCTAACCTCTGCCCTGACTGACGAAGGGGTCAAGGTCGAACGGTTTAATTTAACCATTACCGATATCGGAAAACTCGCGATAGCCCTCGTCGATGCCGGAACCATAGTTGTCGGTACCCCAACAGTGCTGGCCGGCCCGCATCCAGC
Source organism: uncultured Desulfuromonas sp. (assembly GCA_964411865.1). Classification (GTDB taxonomy): domain Bacteria; phylum Desulfobacterota; class Desulfuromonadia; order Desulfuromonadales; family Desulfuromonadaceae; genus JAIVHC01. The sequence goes on from CAYPNO010000029.1 coordinate 5,004, forward strand.
GGCAGCATCTTGCGCCTTTCTTGCCAATGCCTTGCGTCCGCGCACAAAATATCTGTCGATAATCGGCTCATATGGCTGGGGCGGGAAAACCATCGATACCTTGGCGGGGATGATTCCAAATCTCAAGGTAGAAATTATTGAGCCTGTCCTTTCAAAAGGCTCCCCAGCGCAGGAAGTTTTCGATTCTCTGCAAAAGCTGGCAAAGACCATTGCGGCAAAGCACAAGGAACAGGGATTTGAGTAGACCAGGGCAAGGGCAAACCAAGGAGCATTTCACCTCCCTTAAAACTACACCCCAAACTTCGATTACCCCCCTTCCAGGGGATCATAAGGAAGAACATGCTACTTTATCGTGATTTGAAAGCAGACTACCAATTTACCGATGCAGAAGCGCAACGCCTGCACTCACTTCATCCCCGCATGGAGCAGCTGGCAGATAAGTTTATCAGTGAATTTTATGCATATATCTGGGGGTTTGGGGAAACCGCGCACTTTTTAAAAAACAAAGAGATCATTGCCAAACATAACTTTAAAATCAAGGAATGGTTTCTCAATTTGTTCTGCGGTGATTACGACATGCGATATTTCACCAATCTTTATAAGATTGGTGAAATACATGTAAAGATCGGTCTACCAACACATTATGTGAATTCTGCTTTCACTTTTACCCGAACCTTTCTCCTGCAGAATGTGACGGAATATTTCCAAGATAAAAAACAGCATCTCGAAGAGGTTTGCGCTATAGAAAAGATATTAGATATGAATCTTGATGTTCTCACAAGCTCATACAGAGAAGAGGAACTGGGAAGATTTTTGTCTTTATCGGGATTCGAAAAATCTATCCTGGTCGGGTTAAAAAAATTCAATTCTTATGTAAATCTTTTCCTGGCCACGGCATTGGCTCTAGTTGCGTTTTTTGCAATCAGTTTGTTCGCCTATGATATTTATTTACTGTTTGCTGCAAAAATAGAAATCGAACAGGGGATATTAACCATTTTGGGCAGCTTACTGCTTTTATGGGCCGCCATTGAATTGATCCACGAAGAGATCAATCATTTACAGGGGAAAAAATTCGCCATCGGAACGTTTATTATGTTGGCGATGGCCGCGCTGATCCGCAAGGTGCTTATTTACTCCTTATCCGCTGAAAAAGCCCACGAGCTTATGGTGATCGGGGGGGTAATTGTAGGCCTGGCCATTGCTTACTGGCTTGTAGAAGCAAAAGATAAGTCATCCAACCATTTTTAAGCAGGTGCCGCCAGGCGTCCCTTTAAAGAAGGATTACCCATATGCACCCAACGCAGCATCAGGCAGAGAAAAAGCAAATCCTCATCACCGGAGCCACCGGCTACATCGGACGCAAGCTCAAACAGCGCCTGCTTAACCGCAGTGATCTAAAACTGCGCCTGCTGGTACGCGATCCCACTCGTATAAGTGCAGCAGCCCGGCAGGGAGTGGAAACCATCAAAGGTGATACCTTTGACCAAGGTGCGTTGCAGAACGCCCTAACTGGGATAGATACGGCCTTCTATCTCATCCATTCCATGGGAAGCAAGGGTGACTACGCCAGCAAAGACCGTCTGAGTGCAGCAAATTTTCGCGCTGCCGCAGAAGCCGCCAAGGTTAAAAAAATTGTGTATCTGGGTGGACTTGGCGAGCGCGAAGACGCCAGTGAACATCTACTGAGCCGGATAGAAACTGGAGAAATACTCAGCCCCAATACCCCCAGCGGCCCACACACTCTGTGGTTGCGCGCTGGAGTTATCCTCGGAGCTGGGAGCGCCAGTTTTAATATAATCCAGGATCTGGCTCGCAAACTGCCGCTTATGATCACCCCAAAGTGGGTTACAACAAAAACCCAACCCATCGCTGTGGATGATGTTCTCCGTTATCTCGAAGCTTCCATAGATCTGGATCTGCAAGAAAACCTTCAAGTGGATATCGGCACAGATATCACCAACTTTAAAGGGTTAATGCGACAGGCGGCCAAAAGTATGGGGCTGAAGCGTTGGCTCCTACCCCTCCCTTTTTTCAGCCCACGCCTGTCCTCGTACTGGCTGGTTTTTATCACCAAGGTACCGTTCAGCATCGCTTCTGCCCTGGTCGACGGCCTAAAGTCAGAGACCATTGCCACCAATAATAATGCAGCTAAATATTTTCCCGCTATTCACCCCATGTCGATGCAACAGGCCTTTGAAAAAGCTCTACGTGAAACCGCAATGGAATGAAAAACACCTCTTTTAGACATATAGCGGGCTCACGTCAGACATAGCTCAACCGTGCCAGATGCCGAAAACCCCTAGCAGAATTAAAGCAGCGAAACCCAGGCGGATACGCCCACAAGTTTCGCCCAGAAACAACAGCCCAATACCAACACCTATCAGTAGGCTCACCTGGCGCACCGGTACTGCGTAACTCACTGGCGCCAAACTCAGACCATAGCGAAAGCTGAGAAACGACGCCATGATAACTGGGCCGGAAATCAGGACTAGGCGGGGATGATGGCGCGCTTCCGCCATAACCCGCCCGCGATAACAGGGGCGCAGCAGGTTGAGCGACATAAATACCAGCATGAAGAACACCAGCACATAGGTAAAATCAAACGCAGGGTAGGCATTGACCCCTATTTTATCCAACACCGCGCCGATGGAATAGATAAACCCAGCCAACAGAGCTGCGCGCACCGCGCGATCCCGCAGACAGGTGAGCGGATACAATGCATCGCGCCAACTCAAGCGCCGCAACTGAATCCCGTAGGCGCCCACAGCGATGAGACCTATCCCCGCAAGCCCTGCGATGCTAAGATGCTCCCCCAAAAAAAGTACACCCCACAGAGGCACATACAACATGGATGTCTGCACTAGGGGATATGTTACCGAGAGATCACCGCTGCGGTAGGCGTATCCCCCCAGCCAGTGGTATAATACAAAACAAACTGCTGCAACGGCACTTAGCCAGACCAATTCAGAAGTGATAAGCAACGTTCCAGCGCGCAACCACAGCGCCAGCGTCATCAGGGCCCATGCATTGACGAACATCCACCAGATGAACACCGTTTTGTCGCTACTCTGCTTTACCAGCAAATTCCACAGGGCATGCATCAGGGCGGAACACAGAATTAAGAGTAAGGCTAAGGTTTCCATGCGTACATTTTAGTTGAAATAAATTTTAAATGATAGCCTCGACGCCAAACCAAAACTATCCGCACACGCCAAGATACAATCATGCGGACAAAACACTATGCGCATCAGATAGATATGCCGAAAACATGGATAGAAAATTATTGTTATCCACAGAGCGGATCAAAAATAAAAGTCTAAATCCATCCACCCTTCTTTACCCTCACTTAAAACCTTAGCTGAAGGATGAAAGCTATGCACAAAACCCGTACCGAATCCGATTCCCTTGGCACAATGCAGGTCCCAACCGAAGCTCTGTACGGAGCCCAAACTGCTCGTGCTATTGATAATTTCCCCATCTCAGGCATCTGTCTGCCACGCCCCATGCTGCGTGCCCTCGGGCTCATCAAGAAATATGCGGCACACAGCAACTACACACTAGGCATGCTAAATAAAGATGTAGCCGACGCCATACAGGCCGCAGCGACTGAAGTTATAGAGGGAATCCACGACCGTCAATTTCCGGTGGATATCTTTCAGACCGGATCCGGCACTAGCAGCAACATGAACAGCAACGAAGTTATCGCTAACCGAGCCACGATCCTACTCGAGCAGGATAAAAGCTCTGAACATATCCATCCCAACGATCACGTCAACATGGGTCAATCGAGTAACGATGTGTTCCCCAGCGCTATCCACATTGCATGCGCTGAACAACTTCATGCAACTCTCTTCCCCGCACTGCAAGAGCTGCACGCCAACCTGCTGAACAAGCAGGAACAATTCAAGGATATAATCAAAATCGGGCGCACCCATCTTCAGGATGCTACCCCGATTACCTTTGGGCAGGTGTTTTCCGGCTATGCGTGTCAGATCGAACTTGGCATTGAACGCTTGCAGCACGCCGCACAGGGATTGCTTGAACTCCCTCTGGGAGGCACCGCTGTGGGTACCGGACTCAACACCCATGTGGAGTTCGCACCATGCACGATTAAAAAGATAGCTGCGGATACCGGCCTTGAATTCAAGGAGGCGTACAACCACTTTGAAGCCCAGGGGAGCAAGGATGCCGTGGTCAGCGTCAGTGCGGCCTTGAAAAACTGCAGCGTCAGTCTGTTCAAAGTTGCCAACGACATCCGTTTTCTGGCCAGCGGACCGCGTTGCGGCATTGGCGAATTGATTTTACCGGCGGTCCAACCGGGAAGCTCAATCATGCCCGGGAAGATCAATCCGGTTATGGCTGAATCCCTCATGCAGGTGTGCGCCCAAGTGCAGGGTAATGACACCACAGTCACGGCCTGCGCTCTGGCTGGAAACTTCGAATTAAATGTAATGATGCCGGTGCTGGCGTACAACACCCTACAAAGCATTGAGCTGTTGAGCAACGGCATAACCGCGTTCAACGCCAAATGTTTGGCAGGCCTTGAAGCAGACTCAGAGCGCTGCTCCAACCTGCTGGAGAAAAGTCTCGCGCTGGTAACAGCGCTAGTACCACAAATTGGCTATGATCACGCTGCACGACTGGCCAAGGAAGCCCACCAGAGCGGTGCTACCCTACGCGAACTCGCGTTGCGCGATGGAATTGATGCCGCAACGCTGGATCGCCTTCTGGATCCAGCCCACATGTTGAGCCCGGAAAAGTAACCATGGAAAATGCCGAAGCTGCGACTATTAAAAATGATATACATGCCGTAACCACTGATGCAGGCAGGGTTTGCTTCAGCCTTCCGCCCTGGCTAACAGAGATGGAACTCAAGATCAAGGCTAGCTCACTTACCACAGACACCGATAAAATGAACTGGGTTTTGAAGTTGGCGCACCGCAACATCGCCGATGGCGGCGGCCCTTTTGCAGCGGCGATCTTCGCGCTTGACACAGGTAAGCTTGTTGCCCCCGGAGTAAATCGGGTGGTGGCGCTGAACTGCTCAGTACTTCACGCCGAAATGCTTGCCATTATGCTGGCACAGCAGCGCTTGGACAACTACAGCCTCAACCCTGAATCCGGGCCTGGGTATGAACTGGTAACCTCAACCGAACCCTGCGCCATGTGCCTGGGAGCAATTCCCTGGGCCGGGCTGAAGCGTCTGGTGTGCGGTGCACGCGACCAAGATGCGCGCGCCGTGGGTTTTGATGAAGGGGACAAGCCGGAGCACTGGGTCAACAGCTTGGAGAGGCGTGGCATCAAGGTTACCCGCGATATATGTCGAACAGAAGCCGCCAAGCTGTTGCAAGAATATAGTCGCACTAACGGAGAAATCTACAACGGGGGATAAATAGAGAAATAAAGCTGGCTTTAAAATCCCAACATAGGCATAATGCTCTGCTCTATATCTGCCGCTACCCCGCCTCTGGCAAGTCCGGCTCCCCTCCGTCAGCAAGGTACACGCACAATGTTTTCCCCTGAATTCAGCGCTCTAGGCGTCGCTCCAGAACTCTTAGCCGCCCTATACGATCTCGAGTATCAACATCCCTCTGCTATTCAAGAGCAAAGTATTCCTCTGCTACTGGAAGGAAAGAACCTGCTCGGGACTGCACAGACCGGCACCGGCAAAACTGCTGCGTATGCCCTGCCATTACTGCAGCGCCTTACTCCGCGCACGGACAAACGCCCTCAGGTGTTAGTGGTAACACCGACGCGCGAACTCGCCATTCAAGTAGCGCAAGCGATGGAGAGCTTTGCACGCAAGCTCAAATGCTCCATCATCCCTATATACGGCGGCAGCGCCATGGTGCCTCAACTTAAGCGCCTAAGCGCCGGTGTCGATGTTGTAGTGGGAACTCCAGGACGTTTGATCGATCACATTCAACGCCGTAGCCTTGATTTGAGCGGCATTGAAGCGATCGTGCTAGATGAAGCGGACGAGATGCTGCGCATGGGGTTTATCGATGACGTAGAAACCATCTTGGCCGCTGCACCGCCGCAGTGCCAGCGCGCCCTGTTTTCCGCCACTATGCCAAGGCAAATCAAGCGTGTGGCAGATAAATATTTAGGCGACGCTCAGCACGTGCAGATATCTACTCCGACAACCACCCTGGATCAGATTGAGCAGTACCACGTGCTCTTGCACAGCGGACAAAAAGTTGAAGTTCTGAAACGTCTGCTGGAAGTAGAAGAAATAACTGCTGCCATGGTGTTTGTGCGCACCAAAGAAGCTACTACTGAAATAGCCGCGCAACTGAGCAGTGCTGGATACAAAGCCGCTGCCCTAAATGGCGACCTAAGCCAGCAGATGCGCGAACAATGTATCCATCGCCTGAAACAGGCCCAAATTGACATCGTAGTTGCCACCGATGTTGCTGCGCGCGGCTTGGACGTTGAGCGAATCAGCCACGTTTTTAACTACGATATCCCCTTCGATACCGAGGCATACATCCACCGCATCGGACGCACAGGACGTGCCGGTCGCACCGGCAGAGCAATCCTGTTTGTTAGCCCCAACGAACGCCATCTCCTACGCGGTATCGAGCAGGTCACCAAGCAGCAAATTGCCCTAATGCCCATCCCTGACGCCAAACAGGTAGGAACTTGTCGCATCCAGACCTTCACCGACTCCCTGCACACCACCTTGACCTCCCAGGATCTTACCAGCATACGCACCCTGGTTGAGGAGATTGCAAAGCGCGACAATATCGAAACAGCAGATATAGCCGCAGCGTTGGCATGGCAGCTACAACGCGAGAAACCACTCTATCCAAAATATAAAGATATAGCACCGCCCGCTGCTGCGCGGCGTAAGGAGCGCTCTCAAGTGCGAGAATCTGGCACTCCTACGGGCACTACTGGTGCCATGCAAGGGTATCGCATCAAGGTTGGACGCCGACACCAGGTCACCCCGCGTGATATTGTTGGTGCCTTCACCAATGAAGCGCAGCTACCTATCCGTTCCATTGGCAGGATTAAAATTGAGACGGATAGCAGTTACATCGAGCTTTCCAGCACTCTGCCGTCTAGAGTTATTGCCAAACTGCGCACTCTGCAAATCCGCCACAATCCCATTGGACTTGAGGCAGAAAACTCAGCTCCCCCTCAACCACCCAAGAGTAAATACAAGAAACACCCTGCCTCTTCTGCCAAAAAATCACCCAGAAGAACCCCATAAACAAAAAAAGGGGCCTAAAAAAATTGTGTAAATAGCCCGCTGGTTAGAGTATCGAAATCCGATCCTCTAACCAACCATGACCATTTACACAAAATCTTTCACACCCTCAGCAAAAATGGATCCCTAAGCGGCAAGCATCCCTAGCCATCATCTTTGGTAGTGTGGCAAAAGAAGCATCCAGTATGGGTTTCGGAAGGACTCGGCTCCCCGCTGATCTGAACTGAGTAGTCCCAGCGCAGCATATCTGCGTAGGGGCTACCATGCGGGCGGTGGCACGAAAGACACATAACCATGTCTCTGCCTGGAACAACGGAAGTACTAGGGCTGTCTGGCACAACAGGACGCCCTACCGGAGTGAGGGGATCATAGGTCGTGCAGTACTGGTACTCCCCAGAGGCTGGAATAATAGCATCGGAAGGGTGCCTGAGCCACATCGCGTTAGCATCCTGCTGCTCGGAATGAAATATTCCATGACAGCCAGTACAAAATGCCGTAGTGGTATTTCCATTATCCCCGCCAAATCCACCTGCTCCACCCTGTTGAGTATCAACTTTGCCAAGGTATTCGTTATGCTTGTCACTGGCGCTGTGATTTTCGCCGTCATGCAGTCCCGCTTCCCAGAGGCCATCCTCATAACCCTCGACCCCTGCATTGGTGAACTTATGCCCAGCTAAAAAACGGTACCACCCCTGTGCGGCAGTGGTGACTGCCCCAGAGACTCCGTTTGGATGATCCTGAGCATGATGCCGCACATTTAAATGGCAACCACTGCAGCCATACTTCCCTTTCAAAGGGAAACCACCCATACCTGCACTGCCATACGGTTGCGACAGATTTTCATGGCAGGAGTTTGTGCCACAGGTAATAGCAGCCCCGGGAGCTTTATCCAGGTGGGTGTCGTCCTCCCCCAAAAACACGTTGTGCCCTTTGGTATCATCTCCACCGAGCCCGCGCTTTACCCAGTAAAAATTCCCGCCTGCTAGATACTCTGTGGGCTCACCACCGGTAAAGAGAACCACCGGCACCTTGCAGCCTTCCATGTCGTAGTAGGTGCTTGACGCATCCGATGAGTGACACCCGACACAGTCGGTTGTGAGCAGGGTCGGGCGCAACTGATCATCCCCAACCACCGCATTATCCTGACTATTGTGCATGGTATGACAATTTGAACATGGGCCACTTACACTGGCGCGCACTAGACTTACAGAGACATGCACCATTAAAACAATAGAAGCACAGACGATGAATGCTTTTCCCCACCCTTCTGCAACAGCATACTTACCGGCCAAGCCAAACCTTGCTTTCCACATAGAATTTCTCCTGATGCACATACTCACATATATAAAGTTCTCAGAGAAACCTGCACTTTTTACCGTGGTGCCGACAATCACCCGCAACAACAACGGTGATAGCGGGTTACCCACAAGCAGGACCACACAAGCCTCATAAGCCATACGTAAATATGCACGGTCTGTACCAGCGGTGTTTCCCAAAAAAAGATATTGAGAGGAGGATGAATTCGAGGAAGAAGTTTGGCTAATTACAAGAGGTTGATACTTGGCAGGAGAAAATGACGGTGCAATAAGAAAGGCTTAAGCTGAGTACCGGGGGCGCCCATAAAGAGGCACAAAGAGGGTGCAATGCCCCAGACTCTGAGGTGTGCTGCGGCATAACCCTCAGCTAATTCCCCCACGAACATGGCGCGACAATACACTTCACAGGGCTTTTGGCTCTAGAGACACCGTCAACTCGGCAGCCCCTTCCAGGTGGATACGAATGCCTCGAACTCGTCAACCGGCATGGGGCGGGCAAGGAGAAAGCCCTGCGCCTCATCACAACCCAACTGCTGCAAAAGGGTCAATTGAGCAGTTTCTTCGATCCCTTCAGCGACCACGCTCAAATCCATGGCTTGCGCCAAAGCTATAATAGAACTAGCAATAGCGGCATTATCAGGATCTGATTCTATATTGGTGACAAAGGACCTGTCGATCTTCAAGCTGTTGATTGGAAAACGCTTCAGATAGCTTAAGGAGGAATATCCCGTGCCGAAATCATCGATTGAAAGTCGGATTCCGCGCGCGCGCATGGCGCTCATGGTGGCTATACTCTCTTCCACGTTATGCATCGCCACACTCTCGGTAATCTCAAGTTCAAGATATTCTCGCTTAATCCCACTGTCACTTAATACGATATCGAGCTGCTCGAGCAGATTCGGCTCCATAAACTGACGCGCAGAAAGATTAACCGCCAGGCGCACAGGGGTAGTAAACCTCTCGTGCCAGCTTACGGCTCGGGCACAGGCGCTACGCAAGACCCACTCCCCAATGGGGACAATCAGGCCAGTATCTTCCGCCATAGGAATGAAATCGGCCGGAGAGACTATCCCCAGTTCCGGATGCTTCCAGCGCAACAAAGCCTCTGCACCAGTGACCAAACCAGTCTTAAAGTCGATTTTAGGCTGATAATAGACCACAAACTGCTCTCGCTCCAGCGCCAGACGCAACTGACTTTCCAGATGAAGCAATTCACGATTACGTTTTATCATATCAGTGCGATAGAACTGATGGCGATTACGTCCCCCCTGTTTAGCCCGATACATGGCCACTTCAGCAGTCTGGAGCAACCCTTCTAGGCTCATCCCATCGCTGGGAAACATGCTGATCCCAGCGCTGGCGGTTATGTAGAGTTCAAAATCGGAAATATTCACGACTGGAGCCAGACCATCCAGCATCTTCTTCACCCGCTGCTCCACGTGCTGCATATCGTCAACCTGCGCCAGCGCAACCGCAAATTCATCCCCGCCTATCCGCGCCAGCACATCCTCTTCCTTCAGACCTTTTTTGAGCCGCTGCGCCACAGTACGCAACAGATGGTCTCCCTGTGAGTGCCCTAAAGAATCATTGATAGTCTTGAAGCGATCAATATCAAACAGCAACAACGCCCCTTCGATACCTTTACGTCGCGCACGCTCCAGCATCACCCCTAATTTTTGCCCAAGCAGGGCGCGGTTGGGCAGCTCGGTTAAAGGATCATACAGGGTGAGGAAATCAAGTCTGCTCTTCTCCTGGTGCAACTGCGCGGCAACTTGGTAATGTCCAAATGCCACTGCAATGGTATTGGCTATAGATTCAAGAAATTCCACCATCCCACGGGTAGCCACATTCTTTTTCCGTGAGATTACCTGCAGCATGCCAAGAGTCTGATCATCCAAACGTAAAGGGATAATGGCAACGGACTGCGCCTTAGAACAATGACATCCCTGCTGACTGCATAGCTTCGGATACATATCTCTGCTACCGTCAAACTCCGGCGCACTCCAGAAGCTTCCTCCGGCAGTAAAATATTCCTGCGAAAGATCGACCTCACCTTCCAGGATTTTACTGCAAAAGGAGTCAGAGGACAGCTTTTCAATTACTGGCGCAAAACCACATGCGGCGGGGACCACGGTCTCGTCACCTGAGAGTAACCCCAAATCAACCCCTGAGCTCCGATAATACGAATACGTAGCGTCTTTTTTTAAGCGTAATCCCACATAATCACACCCAGTAAAATCACGAATCAACTGCAGCACATCTTGAATTTTTTCACTATGCACATTTGAGAGAGAGAGCAGGGACAGCACCTGCGACATTAACGTCTCGCGCCGGTCTGCCAGCTTGCGTTCAGTAATATCCTCCTTCACCGCAACAAAATGGGTCACCTTTCCAAGGGCATTCTTTAGCGGGGATATGAGAGCATACTCCCAGAACGTCTCGCCATTTTTCTTACGATTGCGAAACTCTCCACGCCACTCATGTCCATTAAGAATGGTAGCCCACATGGTGCGAAAATACTCTTTAGGGGCACTGCCAGCGTTAAGGATACGTGGATTTTCCCCAATAGCTTCGGCAGCTGAATACCCTGTAAGCCGAGTAAAGGTTGGGTTTATATATTCAATTACACCTTCAATATCAGTAACAATAATGGAGTTAGG
>CAYPNO010000030.1:0-15656 GCA_964411865.1 uncultured Desulfuromonas sp.
TACTACTTCCTGAGGGCGCGCTCCAGGGCGGTCTATTTTATTGATTACCACAATAGGTTGCAGACCTAAATCGAGAGATTTCTTTAAAACAAAACGGGTCTGTGGCATGGGGCCTTCGAAGGCATCGACGAGGAGGAGGACGGATTCCACCATTTTCAATACTCGTTCAACTTCGCCGCCGAAGTCGGCGTGGCCAGGTGTATCTACAATGTTTATTTTGACGCCGCTATGATTAATTGAAAGATTTTTTGCCAGAATGGTGATGCCGCGTTCCTTTTCTAGATCGCCGCTGTCCATGATGCGTTCGGTAATTTCTTGGTTAGCGCGAAACACCCCCGACTGTTGTAGCATCGCATCAACAAGTGTGGTTTTACCATGGTCAACGTGTGCTATTATGGCGATGTTTCGAATCTGTTCAGACATCTACGTATGTTCTCCCTGCTCTGGTTTTGGCCTGTTTTATCAGGTATGTAATTGTGCGTTGCGGTCGGGGGTAGTGCTTAAGTCGAAGTTAGCGAAACGGGATACCATACACGAATCTTTAAGCTATGGCTACAATTTTTACATACTATTCAATGTGTCTGCGATGGTGATATTGACTTGAATTGGAAGGGTTTTCTTTTGGACAGATTTTCGCTGAATGTATCTACACGAGAAGGGCTGGTGGAAAGCTTGAATTATCAAAATATGCATGAGCAGTGTGTGCTTGATATCAATGTTGAGCAATTAGTCTGGCAGGGGCGCCCAGCACCCCGGTGTTTTATCTTTAGGCATTGGGGGCGTATTTTGTTTTGGCTTGCTGTTTTTGTGTTTGCTTGTGTGTGGCAATGGGCCGGTTGGGAGCTCTATTTAGATAGGGGGCAGGTGCTATGGGCCTTGATTCCACTCCCGTTGCTGGTGTTGGCCTTTTGCCTCAGTGCGGGGAGTGTCTTACGCGCACGACTGGAGTGGGAGCACGTGTTTTATGTGTTGAGTGCGGAAAAGCTCAGGATTCAGTGCGATATACCCCGGCGCATCATCTGCTTTAACCTTGATGAGCTCTCCTATGTGCGCCTTGATCTGTATCGAGGATGTAGGCAGGGCGGTAAAAAAAATAATGCTTTTGTGTGCGAAAATCACAACCAGAGTGGTCTGGGAAAGATTTATCTGGAATTTGGGAATAGGAAGGTAGTCTTGAGCTGTGTTGAGCAGGCCGAAGAGTTGTTTAGACTGCTGCGTCGTCATGTTGGCCATGTTGGTTGAGGGGGGGGTGTTATTCGAAAGTTTTAAGCCAGTCTTAATTCTAGCATTGATGATGTTTTATCTAGTCTCATAGGCAGAACACTGTTGTGAAAATAGGCATTGACTTTTTAAGGGCCATTTGGTCTATTTATCGGATTTACCGAGTCTTTTAAGCAGATTGGCACAGTCTTCATGAGTCAGGCTCAGATGGAAAACACGACGTGTAAAAGGTTTTATCTGGAAACATTCGGGTGCCAGATGAACGTGGTAGATTCGGAGTGGATAGCTGCACTGCTCTTCGATTTAGGGTATCGGCAAATACACCGTCCGGAAGAAGCTGATCTTATTGTTCTCAATACCTGCTCAGTGCGGGAAAAAGCCGAGCGCAAAGTGTACGGGCATTTGGGTATTTTCAAGCCACTGAAAGATAAAAACCCCAATCTTATCCTTGCAGTTGGCGGGTGTGTGGCACAGCAAGAGCAACAGCGCCTGCTGGAGAGAATCCCCTACCTGGATATCGTATTTGGCACCCACAATGTGCATCAGTTTGGACAAATGGTGCGCTCAGTGGAACAATCACGACAAAAGTGCTGCGAAACCTCTTTTAATCATAGTTCTACACGCTTTGATACGTTCCCACTGCGTTCAGGTGCTTCGGCAGTGAACAAGTTTGTCACTATTGTGCAGGGGTGTGATAACTACTGCACCTACTGTATTGTTCCCTATGTGCGTGGACGCGAGGTCAGTCGTGGCAGCGCCGACATTCTTGCAGAGATTGAAGGTCTGGTACGACAGGGAGTGCGCGAGATCACCTTGTTGGGTCAGAATGTCAATTCCTACGGCCGGAGAAACATCGCCAACGTTAGGGCCACCAGCAGCTTCACTGAATTGCTCCATGCCGTACATGCAATTGACGGTCTGGAGCGCATCCGTTTTTTTTCATCCCATCCTAAAGATTTCGGCCCCGAACTGATTGAATGTTTCCGAACCCTACCTAAAGTGTGTCCGCAAATGCACCTAGCGTTGCAGAGTGGCTCCAACCGAGTGTTGAAGGCTATGCACCGTGGCTACACGCGGGAAGATTTCCTGACTAAGATTGAGCAGCTGCGCTGCAGTTGTCCACAGATACGCCTTAGTACGGATGTCATTGTTGGTTTCCCCGGTGAGACAGAGGCTGATTTTCACGATACCCTCTCGCTGCTTGATGAAGTAGGGTTTGGCGATGTGTTTACCTTTCTGTACTCTCCCAGACCAGAAACTAAGGCAGCGCAATTCGCCGATCCTGTCTCGAAAGAGGAAAAGCAGCGCTGGTTCGAAGAGTTGCTTGCACGGCAGCGCCAGATTAATGTGCGCGTCTGGGGTGGAGATGTAGGAACTACGCAGGAAGTTTTGGTAGAGGGGAAGAGTCGACATGGGGCCGGTCAGCTGTTTGGGCGCAATCTGTGGAACCGGATTATAAATTTTGATGGTCCAGAAGAACTCATCGGGCATATGGTTCAGGTGCATATTACCCGCAGCATGAATAATTCTCACCTTGGTGAGCTCGCCGCGCCGCAGTGAAAAAGAGTGCATCTAGTTTGTACTGACACGCATATAAATAAATACCAAGAACCCTTATTTAAACTGGAAGGCAGGTTTAAAACATTATGCAACATATGAACGCAGCACATTTTTCGTTATTGCAGGAGTTTTCTAATACCCCAAGCCCGTCAGGTTTTGAACAACCTCTGCAACGGGTAATCCGCCGCGAGCTTGAAGCCTATGCGGATACGGTTGAAACTGATGTGATGGGGAATGTTATTGCATGTAAACGTAGTCCATCTGTTAGCGGTGATGCCCAGTGTCCCATTCGAATTATGTTGGCTGGGCACTGTGACGAAATCGGGTTTATGGTCCATTACATCGACGAAAAGGGGTTTTTGTTTTTCGCCCCCATCGGTGGAGTAGATGCCCACATGGTTCCCGGTCAGCGTGTGTACGTGCATAGCGCCAATGGTCCCGTTCTGGGGGTTGTGGGTAAGAAACCTATTCATCAGATTGATCCCAAAGATCGCGATACGGTGATAAAGTTCAAGGCTCAGTTTATCGATATCGGCGCCAAAGATGGAGAGCATGCGGCTGAGCTGGTGAATATTGGAGATCCGGTAACATTTGTTCACGGGATGGATCGCTTACAGGGGCAACTGGCAACCTCACGTGCCTTTGACGATAAGATGGGTGCCTTTATCGTCACCAGGGTTATGCAGGAGATAAGTAAGCGCGGTGGGCATGGCGTTGATCTCTACTGTGTCACTACCGTACAGGAAGAGCTCGGCTTGCGTGGAGCGACATCGAGTACCTATGGGGTGAATCCCACTGCTGGTATTGCTGTGGATGTTGACTTTGCCAGCGATTTCCCCGGTCAGGATAAAACCGAAGTAGGTGATTTCGTTGTCGGCAAGGGGCCGATTGTATCACGCGGCGCGAATATCAACCCTGTGATGTTCGAGCTGATCTGTGCAACGGCACGGGAGAAACAGATTCCGATCCAGATCAGCGCCCAAGCTCGCGCCACCGGAACCGACGCTAATGCCATGCAACTCAGTCGGGGTGGGGTAGCTGCCGCACTATTGAGTGTACCGCTGCGCTACATGCATTCACCGGTGGAAGTGCTATCGCTTGATGACATCGAAGCCGCGATTGAACTGTTGACGGCAGTGGTGCTGCGGATAGATCCAACTGCCTCTTTTATCCCAAAATAGGTTTAAATCACTACTAATGTATGTGGCCGGACTTTACCAAGGGTAATGCCTGAGGTTTTCAGTTTCAGATTGAGTTTTGCCAGTCAGCTTGATCCAGCATATGTATAAAAGGAGAACACCATGTTAGATCCAGAATTGCGTGAAGGTCTCACGTTTGATGATGTCCTGTTGATTCCGGCCCAGTCAGATGTTTTACCAAGGGATGCTGATCTCTCGACCCAGCTGACCCCGAAAATTAAACTGAATATTCCCATCATGTCAGCGGCAATGGATACGGTCACAGAGTCTCGCTCTGCTATCTGCATGGCCCGTGAAGGGGGAATCGGCACCATTCACAAGAATATGACCCCGCAGGAGCAGGCGCTGGAAGTAGATCAAGTGAAAAAATCCGAGAGCGGCATGATTGTCGACCCAGTTACGGTGCGGCCGGATCAGAAAATATATGAAGCCTTGGAACTTATGAAAAAATATCGTATTTCCGGGGTGCCGGTAACCAAAAATGGTATCTTGGTCGGTATTCTCACCAACCGTGATCTGCGCTTCGAGCCGCAGTTGGATCTGGAGGTGGAGAAGGTTATGACCAAAAAAAACCTGGTAACCGTGCCGCCGGGGACAACCCTTGAGGAAGCAAAATTTCATCTGCACAAACACCGCATCGAAAAGCTTCTGGTTGTAGATGATGATTACGTCCTCAAAGGGTTAATTACTATCAAGGATATTGAAAAAGTACGCAAATATCCTCTGGCGTGCAAGGATGAATTTGGCCGCTTGCGTGCTGCTGCCGCAGTTGGTGTTGGTGGCGACAGCATGGAACGGATTGAATTACTGGTCAAAGCTGGGGTCGATGTGGTGATTGTAGATACTGCACACGGACATTCACGCGGAGTGATTGAGAGCGTCATTGAGATCAAACATTGCTATCCTAATCTGCAGTTAATAGCTGGAAATATTGCCACTGCGCATGCCGCCACCGACCTCATTAAAGTTGGAGTGGATGGAATTAAGGTTGGTATCGGTCCCGGTTCTATCTGCACCACTCGAGTGGTGGCTGGGGTAGGGGTGCCACAGATTACCGCCATTGCGGATGTCGCCGCAGTTACCAGTCGTGCCGGTATCCCCCTGATAGCTGATGGCGGGGTCAAGTTTTCTGGGGAAATTCCCAAAGCAATTACCGCAGGGGCAGACGTTATAATGATCGGTTCGCTGTTTGCGGGCACGGACGAGTCGCCTGGGGAAACCATCTTGTATCAGGGGCGTACTTACAAATCATACCGTGGTATGGGGAGCCTCGGGGCTATGAAGCGGGGCAGCAAAGATCGCTACTTCCAAGGAGATGTGGAGAACGAGGTGAAGCTGGTGCCTGAAGGGATTGAAGGGCGTGTCCCTTACCGTGGGTCCCTTTCCTCCAATATCCACCAGCTGGTAGGTGGCCTGCGTGCTGGGATGGGTTACACTGGGTGTGCGAGCATCAAAGAATTACAACATAAAGCCCGTTTTATCCGCATCACCAGCGCCGGATTGCGTGAATCCCATGTGCATGACGTCAGCATTACCCACGAAGCGCCTAACTACCGTATTGGGCAGCCAAGTTAGAGCTTTAACTGTAATGTTATTATCGACGCAGCAACCCGAACTTTTTTGAATTTAGCTCAACTGGTGTTAGGTACTATCTTCAGAACTTTTTCGACATTTTCAGGAGCAAACATGCCCGATCTGCACAGCGAAAGAATTCTTATACTGGATTTCGGTTCACAATATAGTCAGTTAATTGCGCGCAGAGTGCGCGAGGCACACGTTTATTGCGAATTGCATCCATTTGATATGGAATTGTCCAAGATTAAAGA
Source organism: uncultured Desulfuromonas sp. (assembly GCA_964411865.1). GTDB lineage: Bacteria > Desulfobacterota > Desulfuromonadia > Desulfuromonadales > Desulfuromonadaceae > JAIVHC01. The sequence continues at coordinate 5,807 of CAYPNO010000030.1, forward strand.
GTTTAACCCCAACGGCATCATTCTTTCCGGTGGCCCGCTATCGGCATATGCAGAAGAAGCTCCCAGCATAGTTGAGGGTTTGTTTGAACTCGGATTGCCGGTGTTGGCAATTTGCTACGGGATGCAGGTGATGATGCGTCATTTCGGCGGCAGTGTTATTCCCGCTGGCAAGCGTGAGTACGGACATGCCGACCTGCTGGCGCAGGGAGAACCCGGGCGGCTGTTTGCGGACTTTTTTATTGATGGATGCAGCCATGTGTGGATGAGCCACGGCGACCATGTGGATGTGGTAGCACCCGGATTTGAGGTGGTGGCTGCAACTTCCAACGCTCCGGTATGTGCGGTGCAGAATGTAAGTAAAAAGCTGTATGGAGTGCAGTTTCATCCCGAGGTTAACCACACTCCGCGTGGGCAGAAAATGATCAACGCCTTTGTGCGGGAAATATGTTCTTGTACCGGCAAGTGGACACCAGGCCAGATTATTGATGACGCTGTTGCCAGAATTCGTGCCACTGTTGGAGATGAACACGTAGTTTTGGGACTTTCTGGCGGGGTGGACTCCTCCGTTGCGGCGGCGTTACTTCAGCGCGCTATCGGGGATCAACTCAGTTGTGTATTCGTTGATACCGGTCTGTTGCGTTTACACGAAGGCGACCAGGTGATGGCGACATTCGCAGAAAATCTGGGTGTTAGGGTGATTCGTGCCGACGCGCAGGAGCGTTTCATGCAGGCCCTTGCGGGGGTCACCGATCCGGAAGAGAAACGCAAAATTATCGGTGGTATGTTTATTGAGGTTTTCGATGAACAGACCGCTAACCTGCCCAAGGTAAAGTGGCTGGCGCAGGGGACCATCTATCCCGATGTTATTGAATCTGCTGGATCGAAGTCTGGCAAAGCGCAGAACATCAAGAGCCATCACAACGTGGGCGGGTTGCCTGAGCACATGAAACTCAAACTGCTTGAACCTCTACGCGAACTATTCAAGGATGAGGTGCGCACTATTGGGGAAGAACTTGGATTGCCCCATTCCATGGTATGGCGCCATCCATTCCCTGGGCCTGGCCTTGGGGTCAGAATTCTGGGTGAGGTAAAGAAGGAGTTCGCCGATATTCTACGTCAGGCCGATGCCATTTATATCGAAGAGTTGGTTGCCAGTGGACTCTACGATAAAATAAGCCAAGCCTTTGCGGTGTTTTTGCCGGTCAAAAGTGTGGGCGTGATGGGCGATGGACGCAGCTACGAGTATGTGGTGGCACTACGTGCGGTTGAAACCAAAGATTTTATGACCGCTGGTTGGTATCCCATGCCGTATGCTGATCTGGCGCGGATCAGTAACAGAATCATCAATGAAGTTAAAGGGATCAATCGCGTAACCTACGATATATCCAGCAAGCCACCTGCTACAATCGAGTGGGAATAATCTATCCATGCAACATGCATCAACCAAGCCCACAAACAGGGCTGTGTTTCTGGATCGGGACGGTACTGTAAATATAGAGAAAAACTACCTCATTGATCCGCGCGATTTTGCCTTTATTCCCAGAGTGCCAGAGTCGATTAGCCAATTGAAGCGGGCGGGTTATTTGGTGGTGCTTGTGACTAATCAATCTGGTATTGCGCGCGGATATTTCACCCCCAACCAAGTTGATCTCCTGCATCAACATCTGCAGGCAGAGCTGAAAAAATACGATACAAAGATCGATGCATTTTATATGTGTCCCCATCACCCCACAGAGGGAGATGGAGAGTTCACTTGCGCATGTACATGCCGCAAAGGAAAGCCTGGGATGCTCTTGCAGGCAGCAGCGGAGCTACATATAGACCTTGGTAGTTCATACATGGTGGGGGATAAAATAGCTGATCTGAAGGCGGGGATCAGCGCTGGGTGTCATCCTATTCTGGTGCGTACGGGATACGGAGAGCAGACACTTAAACTGGCACAGACCACCACGTGGCTTGAGCGTGGTGTTATCGATGTTTGCGCTGATCTAGCGGTTGCCACGCAACTCATTCTTGCATAGACCTGCTTAAGCTACGTGCTATAGTTTGCGCTACTAGAAGACTACGGTTTAAAAACAAGGTACATCGAAATTGACCCTGCTTCTGGCTCAGGTTACACTTAAGAAGCAACTTAAGATCTGTTCTGGTCGAGTATTTGTGTGATCTGACAAAGAAACTGCTCGATATCTCTGTGAATCTGGTACTGCTGCACAGCAATGCTTGGCATAACTTTGCATGCGGTTCACTTAATACGTATTTCAATTAAAGGATTCCCCCATGGAGCTCACCTGTTTTAAAGCCTATGATATTCGCGGCAGAATTCCCGATGAACTGGATGAAGAGATAGTGTATCGCATAGGGCGTGCCTATGCGCAGTTTCTGCAGCCCAAGCGTGTTGTTGTAGGGCGTGATATTCGTCTCACCAGCTCGCTTCTTACTGAGGCTCTGTGTTTGGGGCTTACCGAGTCCGGAGTTGATGTGTATGACATCGGTCTATGTGGCACTGAAGAGGTGTATTTTGCTACTTTCCATGAGAAAATGGATGGTGGCATAATGGTTACCGCTAGTCATAACCCCATGGACTATAATGGCTTGAAGCTGGTGCGTGAAGAATCTCGCCCCATCAGCGCAGATACCGGCCTTGTGGAAATAAGAAAACTGGCAGAATCGGGAGATTTTGATGATCCGCATCGATTTGGTACTGTAGAACCACTGGATGTACGTGCAGATTATATCAAGCATCTGCTCTCCTATTTGGACAGTTCGCTGCCAGCGTTTAAAATAGTTGTAAATGCGGGCAATGGTTGTGCTGGGCCGGTTCTTGATGCCATTGAGTCTTATCTTCCTTGTGAAATGATAAAGGTTCACCATAACCCGGATGGCAGATTTCCCAACGGGATTCCCAACCCGCTGCTGGTTGAGAATCGCGCAGCCACCGCTACCGCAGTGGTAGAGTATGGTGCAGCTGCCGGGATCGCTTGGGACGGTGATTTCGATCGCTGTTTTCTATTTGATGAGAAGGGCGAATTTATAGAGGGCTATTATATTGTTGGCCTACTCGCCGCTGCATTTGTAGACAAAGAGGCCGGAGCGAGAATTATCCACGATCCACGTTTGATATGGAATACTTTGGAAATAGTTGCAGCTGGCGGAGGCGTTGCGATAGAGAGCAAGTCGGGCCACGCTTTTATCAAGGAGCGGATGCGTAAAGAGGATGCCGTTTATGGTGGCGAAATGAGTGCTCACCACTACTTCCGGGATTTTTCTTATTGCGATAGCGGTATGATTCCATGGTTGTTGGTGCTGGAGTTGATGGCTAAAAGTGGCAAATCGTTATCCCAACTAATGGCAGAACGTATAGCTGCTTTTCCTGCCAGCGGTGAGATAAATTGTACCGTGGCAAATGCGCCAGAAGCACTTCAGGCGCTGGAGAAGGAATACGCCCAACAGGCACGCTCCATCGAACATGTGGACGGCCTCAGTATAGATTTTGGCGCTTGGCGTTTTAACCTGCGTAGCTCAAACACCGAACCGGTGGTGCGCTTAAATGTCGAAAGTCGTGGTGATATTGCGTTGATGGAAGAAAAAACCAGCATGCTCCTGGACTGGCTCGATCGCTGGCAGGCGCAGCAATAAAATATTTTGCCTGCGTCAGAAAAGAGTTGAACTTTATGCAGCGCTCGCTCGTTTTGGCTTCATCCAGCCCGTATCGCAAAGAACTGCTCGCACGCTTGGGTCTTGTGTTCAAGGCGGTAAAGCCAGATTTTGTTGAATCCATTGATCCTGGTGTGGCACCGCAGTTGCAGGTTAAACACCTGGCGCTGGGCAAGGCGCGCAGTTTGGCTGCATCCTGCTCGGATGCGGTTATTATCGGCTCTGATCAGGTTTTTTGTGATGGGTCTGGGCGTATTTTGGGCAAGCCTGGTGACTTGGCCTCAGCGCAGGCTCAACTAGAACGAATGGCAGGGAAAAGACATCATTTTTATACGGGTCTGGCCGTTGTTGATGCACGCAGCGGCCAGACTCAGACTGAAAGTGTGGTTTCTACTGTAGTATTGCGTGACTTGAGCAGCAGACAGATTAAAAACTACCTTGAGCGTGAGACTCCGTTTGATTGTGCCGGATCGTTCAAAATTGAAGGGTTGGGGATCTCCTTGATGGAGCAGGTTGGGGGGACAGACTATACGGCTCTTATCGGTCTGCCCCTGATTGCACTCACTACAATGCTGCAGAACCTTGGTCTAGATCCCCTTGATGTTTGTATCAGCTGATTCTATTTAGCACCTACCCATACCTGTTTTCATTTCAGCGCAGACTTGATGAAGCAGACGTACTGAGGTCTGATGGTCTCCTTCGGTGATAAGCGCATCTGCATTCTCCATCGCTCCATCGTCCATAAATAGACGCCATAAATCAATTTCTCTTGAAGTGTATTGCCTATGAAACACGTTGATTTTGTCCATCTTCATTTACACAGCCAGTATAGCCTGCTAGACGGCGCCATTCGTATTCCAGATCTTGTTGATCGGGTAAAAGAACTCAAAATGCCAGCTGTGGCCGTAACCGACCACGGTAATATGTTTGGGGCGATGGAATTTTACACCAAGGCAATTAAAGGTGGAGTGAAACCGATTATTGGTTGTGAGGTCTATGTTGCCCCCTCGAGTCGGTTTGAAAAGAAGAACGCACGCGGATCATCTGAAGCTGCGTACCACCTGGTGCTGTTGTGCAAAAACAAGGTCGGATATAGAAATCTGTGTCAGCTGGTGTCGGCAGCATCACGCGAGGGATTTTATTATAAGCCCCGCATCGACTGGGAGCTGCTTGCAGCGCACAACGAAGGGCTTATCTGCATGACCGCCTGTTTGGGCGGGGAGATCCCTACCCTTATTAATCTTGACTGCATGGATGAGGCCAGAGCACGGACTCAACAGATGGCGCAGATCTTTGATAATAATCGCCTATATCTTGAATTGCAGGAAAATAAGATCCCCGAGCAGACCACGGCTAACGCTGGGCTGATTGAGCTGAGTAAAGATCTGGGTTTACCGTTGGTTGCAACCAATGACTGCCACTACCTTACCCAAAATGATGCATACGCGCATGAAGTGCTGCTGTGTATTCAGACGGGGAAGAGCATGGACGATGAAAAGCGCATGCGTTTTCCCAATGACGGTTTCTACCTCCGCTCTGCCGACGAGATGTGCGAACTTTTTAATTATGCCCCAGAGGCGCTGCGGAATACGGTTGAAATTGCGCAACGCTGTAATGTTGAATTTGATTTTGACACCTACCATTTTCCCCAATATGAAAAGCCAGCGGATAAGAGCCTGGATGAAATGCTCACCGAGATGGCACAAGCAGGTCTCAAGGAGCGTATAGCGGCGATAAAGGTTAAGAACCCAGATTTTAGCTCGACCGATGAAGAGCAGTACCAGCAGCGTCTTGTACGTGAGTTAGATACCATAATTAGTATGGGGTTCCCCGGTTATTTTCTTATTGTGGCGGACTTTATCAACTGGGCCAAGGATCACAAGATCCCCGTTGGCCCAGGGCGAGGTAGTGCCGCAGGTAGTTTGGTAGCTTATTCGGTACGGATAACCGACATCGACCCGATGCCCTATGACCTTCTGTTCGAGCGTTTTCTAAACCCAGAGCGTATCTCCATGCCTGATATAGATGTGGACTTTTGCATCTACGGGCGTGAAGAGGTGATTCGGTTTGTACAGCAGAAGTACGGCGAGGCCAATGTCGCCCAGATCATCACTTTCGGTACCCTTGGAGCCAAGGGGGTCATTCGAGATGTGGGACGTGCACTTAATCTGCCGTATGGAGAGGTGGATAAAATCTCGAAGATGGTTCCTACGGTACTGAATATCACCCTCAGCGAAGCGCTGAAGCAGGAACCGCGTCTGCAAGAGCTGACCAAAAAAGATGTGCGCGTCAAGGAGTTAATAAATATCGCCCTGCGTCTCGAAGGGTTGACCCGCCACGCCTCAACCCACGCAGCTGGGCTGGTAGTTACTCCAGAGCCTTTGACCGATTATCTGCCTTTGTATACAGACCAAAAATCTGGTAACCAAGCAACACAGTTTGTGATGAGTTACGTAGAAAAAATCGGCCTGGTTAAGTTCGACTTCCTTGGGCTTAAAACCCTTACAGTTATTGATAAAGCGCTGGAGCTGATCCATGACAGCAGTGATCCGGACTTTGATCTGGATGAGATCAGCCTTGATGATGAGGAAACCTATGCGCTCTTGAGCCATGGCGACACCACGGGGGTGTTTCAGCTTGAATCCTCGGGGATGAAGGAGCTGTTGGTTAAGCTCAAACCTAACTGCTTTGAGGATATCATCGCAGCCTGTGCTCTATACCGCCCTGGTCCCCTCGGATCTGGGATGGTGGATGATTTCATCCTGCGCAAACACGGCAAGAAAAAGATCGTCTACGATTTTGAGCAGCTCGCACCTATCCTTGAAGACACCTACGGTGTAATCGTGTACCAGGAACAGGTTATGCTTATTGCGCAGGTGTTGGCTAACTATTCTCTTGGGGGCGCAGATTTGCTGCGCCGCGCTATGGGCAAGAAAAAAGCCGAAGAGATGGAGAAGCAAAAAGAACTCTTCATGGCTGGGGCACGTGAAAACAAGCTAAATGAGAAAAAAGCTGAAGCGGTATTCGATCTCATGGCCAAATTTGCCGCATATGGATTCAATAAGTCACACTCTGCGGCATATGCCCTCATCGCATATCAGACTGCATATCTTAAAGCGCACTATCCGGTGGAATTCATGGCTGCACTTCTCACCGAAGATATGGAAAACACCGACAAGGTGATTAAAAATATCTCCGAGGTGCGTGCAATGGGGATCTCGGTGCTGCCGCCGGATGTCAATGCTTCTATTCGCTCGTTTACGGTGTATGAAAATGCCATCCGTTTTGGTCTTGGTGCGGTAAAAGGGGTCGGTAACGCCGCGCTGGAATCGATTATCCGCGTACGCGAAGAGGGGCCATTTAAGTCTCTGTACGATTTTTGCGAGCGTGTGGAACTTGGCAAAGTTAATAAAAAAGTGGTAGAGGCCCTTGTGAGCTGCGGAGCTCTCGATTCTCTGGGGGGTAAGCGTGCGCAATATATGGCTGCTCTGGAAGATGCCATGGAGATCGGGCAGAAGATCCAGCGTGAACGTATGCAGGGACAGGAGTCATTGTTCGAGATCGATGAGATGTTGTCTCATGGCGGCAGCGGCTATGCCGATCTGCCTGCGCTTGATGAATGGTCGGATAAGGAGTTGCTTCTGCGGGAGAAAGAGGCTCTTGGCTTCTATATAACGGGGCACCCCTTGTCGCGCTATACCGCGGATATCAAAATTTTTGCTACCTGTGACAGCGCTGGCTTGGTGGATATGCCGGACAAGGCGGAAGTCAGGGTGTGCGGCATGGTTGCTGGATCTAAGGAGCTGATAACTAAAAAAGGTGACAGGATGGCGTTTGTCACCTTAGAAGATCTAGCCGGATCGGTCGAGGTGGTGGTATTCCCAGAGGCATTTCAGGCCGCCGCAGAATATTTGGATGGGGACGAGCCTCTGCTCGTTTATGGAACCCTCGATGCCGGTGAAGACAACAGTAAAATCCTTGCCAATGAGATTGTCCCATTGCAGATGGTCAAAGAGCGCCAGACCAGTAAAGTCAAGATCAGGCTCAGTACTCCGGGTTTGACTGAAGATCATCTGCGTCAGCTGAAACATACCATAATGCGCTACAGTGGCGCATGCAGGGTTGAGCTGATGGTGGTTATTCCCAACCGTAGCGAAACCAGCATTCTAGCAGCGCAGGAACTCGGGGTCGCGGCTAGCGACGAATTTGTCCAGGCGGTCGAGAATTTATTTGGATATAACGTTGTCACGTTCGAGTGAATTATATAATATGCGTGGGACGTAAGGCGAAATGGCCGCCACTTTAGTCTGGGACGCGGCAAGCCTTTACTAACGCGTTGAATTTTATAAATCGTGTTTAAATATAAGTAAAACATGATGTCAAGTTGCAGCTTCCGTTGGAACAGTAAAAAAATCAGCGTATGGGCAGACATCATAATAGGAGATTTGTTAATGTTGGCATATCTAGACTTTGAAAAACCTCTGGTCGAGCTTAATAAGAAAATTTTTGAACTGCGTGAGTATTCTACTGAGAATGTGGATTTCAGCAGTGAATTGAAAAAGTTGGAAGCCAAAGCAGGAAAGTTGCGTGAAGATATATTTTCTAAGCTGACCCGTTGGCAGCGCACCCAGTTGGCCCGTCATCCGCGCAGACCGTTTACCCTCGACTATATTGACGGAATTTTTACCGACTGGTTTGAAGTGCACGGCGACCGCCTTTTTGCGGAAGATCCGGCACTGGTATGTGGCTTTGCGCGTCTAGATGGGAAACCCTGCGCCGTGATTGGGCATCAAAAAGGGCGGGATACTAAGGAAAAAGTGGTGCGGAATTTCGGCATGCCTAATCCAGAAGGATATCGTAAGGCGTTACGAGTCATGAAAATGGCAGAGCAGTTTGGTTTGCCTATTTTTACCTTTGTTGATACTCCGGGTGCCTACCCAGGTATCGGAGCGGAGGAGCGTGGTCAGGCTGAGGCCATCGCCCGCAACCTACGTGAAATGGCTGCGCTGAAGGTTCCAGTAATTGTAACCATTACTGGAGAAGGTGGCTCCGGTGGTGCTTTAGCTGTAGCTGTGGGGAATCGAGTTCTGATGATGGAGTATTCAATCTATGCTGTGATCTCGCCCGAAGGGTGCGCCGCAATCCTGTGGAGTGACGGAACCAAAGGGCCGCAAGCGGCAGAAGCGTTGAAACTTACCGCCACCGATATCGATGAATTAGGCTGTGTAATCGATGGCGTTGTCTCTGAGCCCCTAGGTGGGGCGCATAACGATGTTGTGACTGCATGTGTAAACCTCAAAGAGCAATTGAAACATCACCTGGATGAGTTACAGAAGCTGACGCCGGAAGAATTAGTGGAGCAGCGCTATAAAAAATTTCGTGCTATGACAATTGTCGCCGAGGCTAGCACCGAGGAGTAGGTGCCTGGGTACTTAGATGCACTTGTCTTGAGAGATTACTATGTCCCGATTGCTGCTCTTTATTATGTTGCTAGCACTGACAGCTTGTGGTTCCCCCCGCCGGTCGGAATTGCCCCTGCTGGAAAAAGATGTGCAAGAAATGCCTGAATTGAACAGGCCAGCCTCCACCGAGCTGAAGGGTTGGCAAAAGCCGTACGAGGTTTATGGTAAACGCTACACCCCGCTGCTTGAGCACGATGGCTTTGTCGAGGAGGGGATCGCAAGCTGGTATGGGGATAAGTTCCATGGCCGCAAAACCAGCAATGGCGAGGTGTACGACATGTATGCCGTGACTGCAGCGCACAAAACCCTGCCCATGGGGGTCTTTGTGAAGGTTGAAAACCTTGACAACGGGCGCAGTGAAGTGGTGCGGGTTAATGATCGAGGCCCTTTTGTAGAGGGGCGCATCATCGACTTGTCTTACACCGTAGCGCAGAATCTTGATGTTGTCGGTCGCGGTACTGCTCCCGTACGGGTAACAGCTCTCGGGTATCGCGAAACAGATACCCACGGGGACTCATATTTCAATCTGCCGCAGGATATTATGCAGGGACCTTTTGGTGTACAACTTGGGGCCTTCACGTTGGAGGATAATGCCGTGCGCCTGCGTGACCATTTGCGCCAACAGTATACCTTTGCAGAAATCCATCCAGCCATGATCAATGGGCAGCACTTTTTTAGGGTCAGAGCTTGGAAGTTTGATTCTTTGGCAGCGGCAGATCAAGGACTCACCCGCA
>CAYPNO010000031.1:0-15623 GCA_964411865.1 uncultured Desulfuromonas sp.
CAGGGCGTCTTTTGCGTTAGCCATAATAGTTACTCCTTGCTCTTGGTGTATTTGGCCAGAAACTTGCCATAGCCATGGTCGCTGAACCAGTACTGCACCATCGCCTGAACTTTATCTCCGGTAACTGTTGCTCCAGCGAGGCCATCAATGGTGTGTATTGCATCAGCGCTGTTCGGATCAGCTCTTCCGTTCTTAACCACTTTGATGGCGAGGTTGCCTGAATTGCCGTAGAGCTTCTTGCCAATCCATTGATTCTGGAACTTGGGTCTTTCAATTTCTGCACCGAGACCGGGAGTTTCAGAATGCTGATAGAATTTCAGGCCGTTGATGGTAGTGCCGTCATTTTGTACTCCGATATAAGCATACATGGTACCCCACATCCCGGGTCCACTGACGGGCACGACAATCTGTCCCTTGCTGTTGTCCACAAATATGCGTACAAATTTAGGCCGTTGCTTGATGCTGGCGATGTCGAATGCTGCCGGGATCGCAACCACCATATCGGGACTATCCATGGCAGCTTTGGGGTTGAATTCTTTAGGATCGATCTCGGTAGCGATTTCTCCGGTATCAACGTTGATAATCATCATTTCAAAGTTTGCAAACAATTCATCCGCTGAAGCACCTTCGGCAAGTTGATCTTCGTATCCGCCTGCGGCTAGAACCGTAGAGCGGGTTTCGAGTAACTGGTTATATGCTTCGCGGTCGATGCGTACCAAGGCTGCCATACAAACCAGCACCGAGCACACAACACACAGCGAAAATGTGACCAGGAATGTTTTTAAAATTGAGTCATTAGACATGGCGCAACATCCTTTTCTTGATATGTGCGTTCACGACGAGGCGGTCGATCAGGGGTGCGGCGACGTTGCCGAACAGGATAACCATCCCTACGCACTCGGGCATCATGGGGTTAAATACACGCACTAGCACAACCAAAGAGCCGATGAGCAGGCCATAGATCCACTGACCTTTGATAGTCATCGCAGCTGAGGAGTGATCTGTAGCAAGAAACACCATGCCGAAGGCCAGGCCACCGAGCACTAAGTGCCAGGCCGGATTCATCGCCTCTGCGTCGAACAGGCACAGAAGTGAGGCTATCACCACAACTCCGATCAGGATTGAAGCAATGATGCGCCAGTTAGCAACGCCGGTAATCAGAAGAATAATGGCACCGAGCAGGCACGCCAAGGCGGAGGTTTCACCCATGCTGCCGGGGATGGTGCCGAGGAAGGCCGCCTTCCAGGTGATACCGGAGCTGCTCAAGCTTGCAACGCCATCAGCCATGGCCATTCCCAGAGGGGTTGCCCCTGTATAGCCGTCAACTGCAGTCCAAACGGCGTCGCCAGACATGGAAGATGGATAAGCCATGGCCAGGAACACCCAGGCTACCAGCGCGGGATTGAGGAAGTTCATCCCGATGCCACCGAAAATTTCACGCCCGATCACTACCCCAAAGGAGGTAGCCAGAACCACTTGCCACAGGGGGACGGTAGGGGGCATGAGAAGGGTGATCAGGGTAGCTGTTACCAGAAAACCAGCGTCGATGGGGCGCTGCCGCATGGAGGCGAATACCGCAACCCAAATTCCCTGGGTGATAAGCACAATAATAAGAACTGGCAGGAACATTCCCGCCCCCTTGAGCATATTGGCCCAGATTGAGGTGTGATTGCTCAGCCCCCTCAAGACATCTGCACCTTCCATTTGCGCCAAGGTGAGGTTAGTCTGATATCCACTGTTCCACATAGCCATGAGGATACAGGGTACCAGCGCCAGCATGAGGATGCTCATCACGCGCTTGTGGTTGATGCTGTCACGAACATGTACCGAGCCGGTAGTAACTGTAGCTGGGGAGTACAGGGTCGTGTCTATGGCATCATAGACGGCAGAATATTTTTCCCATTTCCCGCCATTTTCAAAGTGAGGTTTCATATCGTTGAGTAATTTCACGGCCTTATCCCTCTTTCTCAATGATGGTTAGTGCCTCACGCAATACCGTGCCAAAATCGTTCTTGCCCGGACATGCAAAGGTGCACAACGCCAGATCTTCCTCGGCCAGTTCCAGACAGCCAAGCTTCTGGGCCTCATCGGTATCGCCTGCGCACAGGGCGCGCAATAAATAGTTGGGCAGGATGTCGAGAGGCATCACTTTTTCAAACGAACCGATAGCCAACATATTGCCTGGGCGCCCGTAGGTGCTGGTATTCATGTCTGCGGTGGGCCCGCCGGTGAAGGCATTTGTGAATACGCGTTTGATGGAGAAGCGATCTTCACCAGGGTTGAGGGAGGCTAATAGTTCACGTTCGCGTTTTTCTGGCAGCACGGTTACCTGCAAGTGATGACGTCCGAGAAACGCCAATGCATCAACGGCGTTGGTGCCACTCAGGACTGAACCTGAGACAATGCGCTGTTCTCCACCTTTAATCTGGCCAGCACAGAGCTCATTGAGGTTTGCGCCGATGCGCGTGCGCAGCAGGCGAGGCTCCTTTACCCCTGGACCGCCAAGGGCAATGATCCGCTCAATCGGTATTTTACCACTGATGAAAAACTTGCCGTAGGCGATCACATCTTGATAGTTGATATGCCAGACGCTGGTGTTGATGTCGACCGGATCAAGAAAGTGGATGTGAGTGCCTGGCAGTCCTGCAGGATGGGGGCCGTCAAACTCAGCATATGTTACCCCTTTCACCTGCGGCATAATAACGTTGGGCTTTTGGCACACATATACCGCCCCTTCGGTTAGGCGAGTAAGCAATTTAAGTCCGTTTGCAAAGGCCTGTTCCTCATCCTTTATCAGCCACTCGGCTTTGGCCGCCAGGGGGTTGGTGTCCATAGCGGTGACAAAAATTGATTTAGGCTCACTGCTAATAGCGGGCGCCTTGTTGTACGGACGAGTGCGCAGCGCCGTCCACATGCCGGAGTCGACAAGATTGGCGACAACCTTATCGCGCGCGATAGAATCCAGATCCTTTTCTTTATAAGAAGCGAAGGTCTCCTCTTCTTTGCCGCTCAGATCAATAACTACTGATTCCAACACCCGGCGGGCCCCACGATTTACCGCGACAACCTTGCCGGCACCGGGAGCAGTATATTTCACTCCCTCATTCTTCTTGTCAGTGAATAGCAGTTGGCCAAGTTTTACCTTGTCTCCCACCTTAACCGCCATGCTCGGCTTCATGCCTTCATAGTCAGGACCAAGAATGGCCACCGACTTGACAGCAGGAGCATCAGAAATTTTCTGTTCTGGAACGCCATTTATCGGCAGATCCAGCCCCTTGTTAATTTTAATCATCTCAATGCACTTTCCTTTGTAAGGGTTGTAAATCAATCCGTGTTCAACTTTTTACATCGGCGCTGTCATCTAGTTCGCCGCTGCTTGGAAGAAGAGACGTAGTTGATTGTGGCGCAATTGCATGTTTTCGGGCCTGCCCGGACCATTGTAATCCATTCCATGTGTAACCTCCCCAGATTTGAATTAAAATAACAAGGCCCGCCCGCTAACACTCATTAGGCGAGTGCTGCGGGCGCGGCATTGCATGAGCCTGATAAATTGAACCAGGTTCCCTTGAATATGTGCGCACTTAGGGTGTTTGTACACGTATCTGTACAGATCATTGCGTACGCAAAATGGAGCGACTGTAAGTAATACGATGTTCTAGCCCTTTGTGTCAATAGTTCCCACTCATTTATTGCGCCGCTAATACAGCAGAGTTCGCCCTTTAGTCGCTTTAGGTCTGTTTGTTTATAAAACTCCGAATTGCGAACAGATCATTGGCGTTCAGGGACAGAAATTGCAGGCCTATTCCTGCTGGGATATCGGGTTGTTGCGGGTTGTTACGGTCATTGATCCAGGTGACAATACTCTCGCAGAAGATGGGTGTCTCACTTTGGGGGATCTGCAGGCTGACTATGATTCGAGTGTTGAGGCTGATCTTGGATTCGGTAACGATGAAGATTCCTCCGCTGCTTAGATTGTAGGCACAGGCTGGACGCAGAGTGTTTCGATTTACCCCGAATTTGACACCCAGGGATGTCTGGATTCGGTCGAAGGCGCGGTGGGGCAGCCCCAGTATACGCCGAGCTGAAGCCAGGAATAGCCGTGTGTTCAAGGGGGTGAACAAGATGTCGTCTGGTTTTTCCACGTTGCACTGGAGGCGGTGAGATTCGTTTTCGCCATCTACAATAGCAATGGTCGGGATCTTTCCGATTTTAGGGTCGTCCCGAATAAGGCGGCAGCAGCAGATGGTAGAATCGCCTGCTACCGAATCGTAAGGGGTGATGAAGATAACATCGGGTTTATGCTCCCGTGCAAGAGTCAGCAGGGTGGTGACATTTGGCGCGACTAGCACATCGAACCCTTCTTGTGCGGCAAGGGAGTTATTTAGATGAAGCAGGTTCTGTACGTTTGTTGAGATTAGTATTAAATATTCCGCCATATCTATAACTCCCTCTCAATAACTCAAGAAGTTTGCCTTGCGTATAGGTACCATACTAATTTCACCTTCAACACCTATGATAGGTGCGATAAGGTGTCTAGTCTCCAGTTGAATAGCCTCATTAGGGATCGCATGCCTAAGGGATGAGTTTGCTTATGTCATTAAGAATGTGGCCTGACTCAATTACATACGGATCCTCTGTTAGGCGTTTGTACCACTTTAGGTCAGCTTCGTCGGTACCGTCATCATCCATGCTGGGGTGCTCCAGGGTATCGTCTTTATCCCTTAGCGCATCACGCTCTGCAAGTATAGCGTCTAGGCGTAAATTTTGTTGAGTATTGGCGATGCGTACGCGGGTTTTTTCTTCTAAGCGGATGATTTTTTGGAATTCGGTGCTGGCCTGAATTCTTTCAGCACTCGACTGGCGCAATGTTTCGAGGGGCAAAGTATCGACATTGGGATGATACAGGGTGCTGGGGATGGTATCCCACGGTAGCGAATAATCCATGTGTCGCTCCCCACTTTCTATGGCCGCGAAGCTGTCTGGCAGGACGATGTCTGGTTCAATGCCGCGATATTGAGTGGATGCGCCGCTTACGCGGTAAAATTTTTGTACCGTGATTTTGAGGGCGCCCAGAGGTTTGTATTGATTCATGTTCCGCATAGGCAGGTTATTATCAATGTTGATCATAGCCTGCACCGTCCCTTTGCCATGGGTATGCTCGCTACCTACTATCAGTGCGCGGCGATAATCTTGCAGGGCTCCGGCAAGGATTTCTGATGCAGAGGCACTGAATTTATTTACCATGACTACAATCGGACCAGTGTAGGCTATGCGAGAATCAGGATCTTCCATAACCTTTATATCTTGATTGCTGTCCCGCACCTGCACTACTGGTCCCTTCTCAATAAAAAGACCCGTAGTGTCAACTGCGTCACCGAGGGAGCCCCCTCCGTTGTTGCGTAAATCGATAATGAGGCCAGAGATTCCCTCTTTGATCATTTTCTCCAGTTCAGCGCGGGTGTCATCGGTCACATTGCGACCTTTACCATCTTTCTGGTGAAAATCCCGGTAGAAACTGGGGATTTTTAGATATCCAAGCCGGGTATCGTTGGGGCCATCAACCACGGCAGATTTGACAAACGCATCTTTAATTTGCACCACATCGCGTTTAATGGTGATGATATTCAGGGTTCCGTCCGGTTTTTTTATGTGTAATTTTACGGTAGTCCCCTTGGGCCCGCGGATGAGGCTAACTGCATCGCGAATTCTAGTGTCGGTGATGTCAACCGGCTCGCCGTTGAGCCCCTCGCTTACACTCAGGATAATATCCTCGCTGGCAAGTCCCCCCTGCTGCTGTGCAGCCCCTCCGGGAATTAGGTTTACTACCTTAATGTAGCCACCATCCTCGCGTAGCACCGCCCCGATTCCCTCTAGTGATCCACGCATATGGATATCAAAATCTTCCTTGGCTTCGGGAGGCATGTACGCGCTGTGTGGGTCATAGGCGTTGGCGATTGCGTTGAGGTAGCGGTCGAAAAAATCGTTTTCTGAAACCTTCACCATACGTGCAAATAGATGTTGGTAGCGCTCTGCCATTTTTTTATACGCTTGAATCCATAGTTCGGCTTCTGGGGTCTCAGGGGTAACGGTCGGGTTGGTAACAGCACTCTGGGGGTTTTTTATTAGTAGTGCCTGTTCGTCTTTTAGGTCCAGGTAGACGTTGGCAGTCTGGTATTTGAGGGTTTTTCTCCAACGCTCACGTAATTCTTTTTGGTTATTACAAAAATCAAGTTTGTCGCGGTCGGTCTCTAGGGTCTCTTCTTGCTCATAATCGAAGGGGGTCTGCAGCAACTCTTGCACCATTGTGGCCAGCGCCGGAATGCGTTTTTCCATGATTCTGGCACTGTACAGGGGTAGATGGATATTGCCACGCCTAATTTCGTTGTCGATGTAGGTCTTATATGCACCCAGCATTTGTACATCTTCGCGCAGCAGAAAACGCTTTTGGTTATCGAGCTGTTTGATGTACAGGTCGAAGGCCGCACGGGATAGGTTGTCATCCAGCGGCGCATGATTATAATGCTGTTGGGTCAGATACTGAGTGACAATGAAGCCAAGGAGTTTGGCCCGCTGCGGATCTAGGGGTTTGTCCTGATAGGTTGCCGCTTGGGCGCTGACCAGGAAGACCAGCAGGCTTAGTATTAACAGTAGGGCACGAAATAAACGTGGAGTTTTGAGCGGAAGTTTCATTGTGGTGTTATTCCCGATTGATGCGCATTAGGGTTGGTTGTGCTCTAGTACCTAAGATGTTTGCAATTGCTGTTTATACCACACATTGATCTGCATGCGGAATGGTCAGCAGCGGTTTTTTTTAAATAGCCGGCAGCGGTAGCTGTAGGTATCTAAAGGACCATCCATGAATTGCTCTTGCCTTTTATCCCTCGCTATTAAGGCAGTACATCACTTCTTGTTACAAATGCTTGGCCTATGAGTCAGGGTGTTCTACCGCAGCAAAAAATTGCCGTACCACCTCTTGTATTTCAGTCTGCGGGGCGATAACGCGTGCGGCCGAGGGCAGGGAATTTAGGAAAATGCGGCCATATCCCTTTGAGCTAACTCGATTATCCAGAATTATTACCACTCCTCGGTCGTTTCGATGGCGGATCAGGCGACCAAAGCCCTGCTTGAGCTTTATTGCCGCCTGGGGCACGGTGAAATTCATGAACGGATCGATGCCGGCGCGCTCCAGGGCTTCACTGCGTGCCACCTGGATCGGCTCGGTAGGTACCCGAAAGGGGAGGCGGGTGATTATTACCAGTTCGAGGTCTTTGCCCGGAACGTCAACACCTTCCCAGAAGGAGTCGGTGCCGAACAGAGCCTGATTATTGTTGTTGATATAGCGCTGTAGTAGTTGGTGTCTGGATGTTTGCCCTTGGCATAATGAGGTTATTCCCCGCGCAAACAGCGAAGGTTCCAGGGTTTTATACAGCTGTAGCAGCAAGCTGTATGCGGTAAACAGCACAAAGGTGTTGCCCTGCGCGGTTACTATGTTGTGTTCAATAACTGGCGCAATGGCCTCCGCGTAAGAGGCGCTGCTCGGTGCCGGCAGATCTGAAGGCACCGCGATGAGTGCTTGGCGGGCAAAGTCAAACGGGGAGTCAAGTTGGAGTTCCATTCGGCGTTGTGGTGCGCATAGCGCAACACCGCTACGTTGATGGAAATATTTGAAATTGCGATTGACGCTTAAGGTTGCGCTGGTCATTACTACCGATTTGAAGCGTTCATACAGATGCTTGTGGAGTATGTGGGCCGCTTCAATTGGTGCAGCATTGAGCCACACCACCTCTTCGCGCTGGCGCCCTCCAGCCTTACGCAGGTCGATCCAAGTACAGAGCTCTTTATGCACAGATAAAAAGGTGTCTAGTTCGTTCGCCATGGTTGTGAGGCGATTGTTCAACCCGGCAAGGTCGGTCGAGGCCGCTGCGAGCTTTTCAACTGCCGCATCGGGCAGATTTTCAGCTGTTTTGAAGACCTGACTGATGACGGCATTTATCTGACGTGCGCTGTGGCCGAGCTCCGGAAGTTCGTGGGTGAAGCGTGTCCAAGTGGGGTCCTGCGCATTGGCTTCAGTGATGCGCCACGGCATGTGGTGCTCGGTCGCACCTGTGTTTTTTGCTGTAAGGGCAAGGGTGAGACCTTCGAATACCTCAGCATTACGTTGCATTAGCTGTCTGCACATAGTGCTGGCTTCGTCCAACAGGGAGCTTAGTTGGGTGTATAGGAGGTCCTCTTCCGCTGGCAGCTCCTGCGCCAGGATAGCGGTCCAGCGAGCTATGTGGCCGTGTTCCGCCTTGCGTGGGTGGACAAGGCGTCTCAGAACGCTGCTCAAGCTGAAACGACTTAACCTGATAGCAAAGCTATTGGTCGCGGCATCTTCAATATGGTGGGCTTCATCAAATATTATGCGCGTATATACGGGTAGCACCGCAGCGCTGCTGTAGTTGGCGGTTTCGGCACGCACTGCCAAGTCAGCTAAGAGTAAGGCGTGGTTGGAAACCAGTAGGTCCGCTTTCGCAGCTTCGCGCCGTGCGCGGTGGAAAAAACAGGCTTGATAATGGGCGCAGCGTGTACGCGGACATTGATCCATCTCGCAGCAGACTTCATTCCATATTCCCCCCTCGGGGGAGAAAGTTAGCTCGTCCTTGCTGCCGTTACGGCTGCTTAACCCCCACTCGTGGAGCTCTCTAAGTTGTATCGATGCGTTAGCACTGAATAAGTCAGTTTCCTGCATTGCTTGCTGCAGGCGTCGTAGGCATAAATAGTTAGCCCGTCCTTTAACCAGTACAGCATTGAAGCTCTCAGGGATGATGCGGCGCAGCAGGGGTAGATCCTTACGCATGAGTTGTTCTTGCAGGTTTATGGTGTTGGTGGAGACAATAACAGTTTCACCGCTGGCGATAGCCCACAGTAGCGCAGGAATAAGATATGCCAGACTTTTGCCGGTTCCAGTTCCCGCCTCGATGGTGGCTATACGTTCGGTATTGAAGGCCTCGGATACGGTGAACGCCATGTGTAACTGCTCTGGGCGCTCCTCATATTTGTCCATACTTGTGGCCAGTGGGCCGTTAGGCCCAAGTAGAGATGCTATTTTGGCGTAGTCAATCAGGGTGGGTTGGGAGCGCGGCTGGATTTCACTGACCTTGTAAAAGCGGGTCGCGTCGTTGTTGATGATGTGAAACGCAGTCCCCCCTTCTCCGAGGCGGCCGGCAATTTCCAAGTCAGCGGCTGACGGGGATAGATCGCCACTGGGATGATTATGCACCACTAGGTCCGAATTGCGGCATGCGCTGAGAATGGCTGGAACGGCACTATCGTTACCACGTGCAATGGTGCGAAGAGAAGAGAGCTCCCCTTCGCAACCAAGGGAGGCGGTAAAGAACACCTCGTTTCCGTTGCTGGCAGCGATCTCTTCGCGAATCTGTTTTAGTATTTCGGGGGTGTAAGGTTTCATTTATTTCGATATATCCATAACTTGATATAGAAAAAGACGACTTAAAGTTTGTATATTAGGTGGTTTGATTGTGCAAGTTAATGTGAATGGTCTGCTTGGGCTTTCATCAAGGCAATGGGGATGAAAAATGTTATGTGGAAAATTAGCTGTTGTTGTAGCGTAGGTTGGTGGTTAGCTATTACGGGCTAATGTTCTTAAGTAATACATGCGGTTGCTTTTTCTCTTATAGGGAAGGTATGCTTCCCGCGCTAAGGAGTATAGGTGAAGCGGAAAAGCGGTGCCCAGAGATCAAAGTCTAGATAATCTAACGCAAAGATCAACACAGTAATAAGCACATATAAACGAAAGGAACATTCTTGTCATGTACACCGACGCAGTTGTAGAGCATTTTTCCAATCCGCGCAATGTCGGAACCATAGAAAATCCGAATGTAGTGGTCAAGGTGGGGGATCCAGGATGCGGTGATGCAGTTCTCATTTTCCTGAAAATAGACGATAGTGTGATAACCGATATCAAATATAAAGTCTATGGATGTGCTGCCGCTATTGCTACGACATCCATGGCGAGTACAATGGTGAAAGGGAAGACCCTTGCCGAGGCGCTTGAGGTGACAGATGAAAGGGTTGCTGAAGCTTTAGGGGGGTTGCCCGAAGGAAAGCAGCACTGTTCAAACTTGTCCGCTACTGCCATTCGAGCCGCCGTGACTAGGTACATGCACCCCCCGGAGGAAAAGACGCAGGCAGCCTCCTGATTCCAGATCTTATGCTTTGAGGCCGTTGTCATATGGGTGGTCCAGGGAGATAAATGTCGCGGTCAATGCTAGCTTCCAAATGGTTTGTCAGGGTGTTTTCTGTGCGGCTTTTCAGCGTGTAAAGCCTTGAAATAAAAGCAATTAAATGGCAAAAGATTGCATACAGTATACTGTATTTTTCCCTTGACAAAGAAGTGCATTTGACCTAACTTGCACAACGCTGAAACCGTCATAGTTGCTTATCTAGGCGGTATGAAATTTGAGTTAACCCCCTGTATAGAGGAGCTGTTACATGCTAGAGAGTTATCTGCCGATACTCGTCCTCATAACTCTAGCGCTGTTGTTTGCGCTGGGGTCGGTGGCTTTTTCGTTTGTCTTTGGCCCGAAGAAGCCCAGTGCCGTCAAGTTGGCCCCGTATGAGTGTGGTATGCCCCTTATTGGAACTGCGCGTGAGCAGTTTTCCATAAAGTTCTATATGGTGGCGATGTTGTTTATTCTTTTCGATATTGAGTGTGCGTTTCTATATCCTTGGGCTGTTGTATTTAAACGCTTGGGTGTGTTTGGCTTTATCGAAATGGGTGTGTTTATCTTTGTTCTGTTGGTGGGTTATGTGTATGTCTGGAAAAAAGGAGCGCTGGAATGGGAATGAATCTGCAGGGGGGTGTCGCTGCGACAGCCTCGCAAACGGTTAAGCAGAATGTCCTGGGCGACAACATAATAACAGGCTCTCTGGATAAGTTGGTGAACTGGTCGCGTTCGCGCTCCATGTGGCCTATGACTTTTGGGCTTGCTTGCTGCGCCATTGAGATGATGGCTGCAGGTGCTGCCCGTTACGACCTTGACCGGTTCGGGATCTTGTTCCGTGCATCTCCGCGACAGGCAGACCTTATAATTATTGCAGGTACGGTTACGCATAAAATGCTGCCGGTAATTATGACAGTCTATGAACAGATGCCGGAGCCCAAATATGTTATTGCCATGGGAGCATGCGCTTCTTCAGGAGGCGTGTTTGACACATATAGCGTAGTGCAGGGCATTGATACTGCGTTGCCTGTGGATGTGTACGTGCCCGGATGTCCGCCCCGTCCGGAAGGTTTGCTATACGCACTGATTCAGTTGCAGGAAAAAATCATGCGCGAAAAGAATAGTTTCGGCGCAGCGATTGGCGTTGGTGAGGTTGTTTCTGGCTAGATAAGTTATTTTAATTATTCTTTAATATCTAGTCTGTTAGAACAATACATATTCAACTATAGGGAAATGGTATGAGCCAGGCAGTTGTCGCAAAGCTAAAGCAGCAGTATCCCGCCACAGTTGTCGATGTCGTTGAACACCGTGGCGAAACGACCGTTACGGTGCAGAAGGAAGATATCGTCGCAGTGTGCACATATCTAAAAGATGAGGCAGGGTATAATTTCCTCTGTGACCTATGTGGCGTGGATTGTCTCGGTGACAAGCCACGTTTTATGGTGGTTTACAATTTGTACAATATTGCCACCAAGGAACGTCTGCGCCTCAAGGCGGCGGTTGCGGAGCAGAGTTGCTGTATCGACACCGTGTCCGGGGTTTGGTCAACAGCTAACTGGCATGAGCGTGAGTGCTGGGATATGTTTGGAATCAAGTTCAACAACCATCCCGATCTGCGCCGGATTTTAATGCCAGCTGATTGGGTGGGACACCCGCTGCGGAAAGATTATCCGCTGCAAGGGCCTGACCGCCAGCCTTATCAAGGCCGACTTTCCTAAGTACCGCCAACCAAAGACTGAAGACGAGGCTTCCTTATGGTGAAAAAAGAAACAATGACGATAAATATGGGTCCTCAACATCCCTCAACGCACGGGGTGTTGCAGTTGATCCTTGAGCTCGATGGTGAGACGGTAGTTAAAGCTGTCCCTCATGTTGGTTTTTTGCACCGTGGGGTTGAAAAGTTGTCGGAATACCGTAGTTATCACAAGGCTTTGCCTTTGACCGATCGACTCGACTATCTTGCCCCTATGAGCAACAACCTTGGGTATGTACTGGCCGTGGAAAAGCTTCTGGGTATTACTGATGCGATCCCGCAGCGCGCCAAGGTTATCCGGGTCATGTTGGCGGAGATCACCAGAATTAAAAGTCACTTGGTGTGGCTCGCCACTCATGCGCTGGATATTGGTGCAATGACGGTTTTTCTTTATTGCTTCCGTGAACGCGAAATGATCATGGATCTGTATGAAAAAGTCTCCGGCGCACGCATGACCACTAACTACTTTCGCGTAGGAGGCTTGTCCCTCGATTTGCCTTCTGGATTTGAACAGGATGTCAAGGCGTTTATCGACTCCATGCCAGGGCATATAGACACCTACGAAGGATTGCTAACAGGCAACGCCATATGGAAGAGACGTACCCAGGGAGTTGGATATATATCTGCTGCAGATGCAATAGATATCGGGCTCACAGGGCCAGCGTTGCGCTGTAGCGGGGTTGACTGGGATTTGCGGCGTGATAATCCTTACTCGGGCTACGAAGAGTATGATTTTAAAGTGATCACCCGCGAAGGGGGGGATACCTTTGATCGTTACACTGCTCGTCTGGATGAAATGCGAGAATCATGCAAAATTATCCAGCAGTGTCTGGATAGGCTTGAAGATGGCCCTATCCTCGCGGATGTGCCATGGGTCTGCCTACCTCCGAAAAAAGATGTGCTCAACTCCATCGAGGCCTTGATTCACCAATTCAAGATTGTAACTGAGGGATTTAAGCCCGAGCCAGGTGAAGTTTATCAGGGGATCGAGGCTCCAAAGGGAGAGTTAGGCTACTACATGATTTCTGATGGTAGTGCCAATCCGTACCGGATGAAAATTCGTCCCCCATCATTTGTAAACCTGCAGGCTCTACCTCAAATGATAGAGGGTTCGCTCCTTGCTGATGTAATCGCTACTATCGGCACCCTGGACATAGTTCTTGGGGAGATTGACCGCTGATTTTGGGCTGTATCTAGCAGCTTAAGTTGTTGATATTAAATGTTCTGTCCCGCCTGGGACAGCAATGCAACGAATGAAAGAGGAAAATCATGCCAGAAATGCTTAGCCTCTCGAATGACCCAATTCTGTTCTTAGCGGTTATGCTTGCCAAGATTCTGATAGTATTTATTGTGGTTATTCTGATTGTAGCCTACGCCACGTATGCCGAGCGCAAAATCATTGGACATATGCAGTGCCGCCTTGGACCAACCATGACTGGGCCGCTTGGCCTGCTGCAGCCTATCGCTGATGGTCTGAAGTTGTTCTTCAAAGAAGATATCATTCCGTCCCAAGCGAGCAAAGTAGCATTTGTGCTGGCTCCAATGATGATCCTGGTTCCGGCATTTATCACTGTGGCAGTTATTCCCTTTGGCGGGGATATCGTAATTGGTGGTTATACTGTTTCGCTACAGATCGCAGATCTGAATGTAGGGATACTCTACATTGTTGCCATGGCGGGTCTTGGTGTATATGGCATAATCTTGGCTGGATGGTCTTCCAACAATAAATATTCGCTTATCGGTGGGGTGCGAGCTGCCGCTCAGGTTATCTCCTACGAGCTTGCCGCAGGCCTGTCTATTGTTGCAGTGTTCATGCTCTCAGAAACCTTGAGTTTGCGTGGTATTGTCGAAGCGCAATCCGGTTCAATATTCAACTGGTATGTATTTTCACAGCCACTGGCATTTTGCTTGTTTTTTATCACTTCAGTTGCCGAAATAAATCGTACTCCGTTTGATTTGCCTGAGGCTGAAACCGAACTTGTGTCTGGGTTCTGTACGGAGTACTCCTCCATGAAGTACGCGTTATTCTTCATGGCTGAATACGCCAACATGGTAGTTGTTGCAGCGTTGATCTCCACCTTGTTTCTCGGAGGACCAGCTGGCCCGTTCCCTGGCGTAATTAATATTCTACTTAAAGTATTTATGTTTATGTTTATGTTTATCTGGATGCGTGCCACATTCCCCCGCGTCCGGTACGATCAGCTGATGTTTATGGGTTGGAAGGTGTTCTTGCCGCTGGCTCTTTTAAATATCGTTATTACCGGGGTTGTAATCATATTATAGAGTTCTTCTCAGTCTAAAGGATCGACCCATGTTAAAAGAATTTATACAGGGCTTGAGCATAACCGCCAAACATCTGCTGCCTGGGCACAGTGAGACTGTCGAATATCCCAAGGTTAAGCTAGAACCAGCAGAGCGTTTTCGCGGGTTGCACCGCTTAGTGCCAGAACAAGATCACGAGAAGTGTGTAGCGTGCTATCTGTGTGCTACCGCGTGTCCGGCGAAATGTATAACCATTGAAGCGGATGAAGACGAAAGCGGGAGAAAATATCCCACAGTGTATCAGATAGATTTGTTGCGCTGCATTTTTTGTGGCTACTGTGTTGAAGCTTGTCCAGTTGAAGCCATAGAAATGACAGGCACATATGAACTGGCGAATCTCAAGCGTGAAGATTTCACATACACCAAAGAGCGTTTGCTTAAACAAACGAAATAGGAGCCACTTCAATGGAAATTCTGCAGCAGCTGTTTTTTTATGTTGTAGCATTTGTCGCTGTGATTTCGGGACTGCTGGTAGTGACCTGTCGCAATCCTGTTAACAGTGCGATATCGCTGGTTATGACATTCTTCTGTTTGGCCATATTCTATGTCACTTTGCATGCTCCATTCATGGCAGCTATTCAGATTATGGTATACGCAGGAGCTATCATGGTCCTGATAGTTTTTGTAATTATGCTGCTTAACCTTGGTTCAGCTGTGACGGTTCGCTACAGGCATGCTGTTACTGGTGCTGTAGTGGCATGCGGCTTGATGCTGTTCCAGGTTCTGATCCTGTTGAAGAAGGGATCTGTAAGTGCAGTTCGGGGATCGATTGATGCAGCTCATGTTGAGGCAGTTGGACATACAGAGCTGATAGGCAAGGCACTGTTTACTGATTTTTTACTGCCGTTTGAAATCGCATCGATTTTGTTGCTGGTGGCTATTGTCGGAGCGGTCGTTCTGGCCAAACGGGAAGTATAGGGAAGTAAGAGGGGGAAGCATGATAGTTTCTGTTTACCACTATATGGTTTTAAGTGCCATTTTGTTTAGTCTTGGCACCATAGGCGTGTTGACGCGCCGCAATGCCATTGTCGTGTTTATGTGCATTGAGTTGATGCTCAATGCCGTCAATCTGACGTTCATTGCACTTTCGAGTTACCTTGGGAACATGGATGGACAAGTTTTTGTGTTCTTCATCATGACGGTAGCAGCTGCCGAAGCCGCAGTTGGTTTGGCGCTGATGATTACATTCTATCGCAATAAAGAGTCCATTGATGTTGAAGATTTCAGCCTGCTGAAACACTAATACGCTCAGGATTGGTTGCTAAATGGTCCGTCAAGAGGAGATATAGATGTACGACAATTTATGGCTCATACCGTTTTTC
>CAYPNO010000032.1:0-11634 GCA_964411865.1 uncultured Desulfuromonas sp.
GCAGGCGGCTGTTCTACAACTCCTTCATCCATATCCATAATGTTTTTGATTTTTTCAACCATCTGTGCCGCATCATCTTCCATTGCTGCGTCAGAATAGGTTTCTGATACGTGCTCCAGCGCCTCTTTGGAAAAGTCACAGGATTCGCACAAGAGGTTTACATGCTCTGGTTGAAGCTTTAGCTTGCCTGAGCGCACCATGTCGAGCAAGTTTTCAGCGGAGTGAGCTACCTTGGTTATATGATTAAATTCAAGGAATCCTGCGCTGCCCTTCATAGAGTGGAAGAGGCGGAAAACAGCGTTGATAGTGTCTGGGTCAGCGTCCTGGCCGAGTTCGATGATGGTGGGTTCGAGTTGCTCGATCATGTCTTGACTTTCCTGGACGAAGTCAACAATGATCTCTATCTGATCGCTGCTCAAATTATCGGTCATGGGTTGGCTCTCTTCATAAGTTTGTTCTTCATTAGGATTGGCGTGATGAAGGGCTCTGTTTTTATGAAGCTCTTCCCGCTGTTCACCTTGCTTTATATTTATATATTATGATTTTGATAGGATGAACCATGCATTTGGTTTAGGTCGAAGGTAGCGTTTGAATGTTGTGCCATGTAGCTCTAGCTTAATAACTGCGTAGTATTTTTGGAATATAATTCATACTCAAGTATCACGATACTGTTCCATTTTCGGCACTTTAAATGATGCAACCTTGTATTACAAGCCATATGTTTTTCCAAATCGTCTCCTCGAGTCAAAATAATGACTATTCAGTGGATGTCTATTGACTTGTTAAAGGCTAATAGCTGAGCGTGCGTTGTGGTTGGGAGCGAAGAACGCTCAGTTGATTTTACACATGGTGTCGGTTAGAGGTGCAGGTGCGGGCGCTAGGAAGGCATGGTTTGATTTTTGCATAATTTTGAATTTTCTGTTCCTATTTGATAATCTCGCTTCAAGAGGTTTCTTTTATTAATCTGCCAATCAATTTAGGCCGATCCATATTCATTTTTCTTTCTCTGCGGGTAGAGTAGTTACTGCGACTTTCACTGCATTTGTTGCGGATATAAAAAATTATCCCCGTGTGTTTTGGAACGCAGTTGTGTGGTGATCCTTGTCTCCTTGTTTAGGTTGTTATGTTGAATTTCTTTTTTGTTTTTCTTAAAAGGTCAACACCGAAATCGGCGCGCAGGATGGGGGCGATCTTTTTTTTGTTTGCCTTTGTTTTGCTTCCGGACCATGACGCTTACGCCGGAGCTCAGGCTGAACTGAAGAAGGTGCAGGTTGAGCAGGATGTAAATATGATCAGGATTGTGCTTAGTTTTGATCGTATCCCTCTGCATACTTTGGTAACTTCGGGACAAAAGGTCGAAATAACGTTGCTTGATACCTACTTGAAGGTGGGAACGTCTGTTCCGGGAGACAGTGATTCAATCGCTCGGGTTTTGATAGGTGAGGCAACGGATAGGTTGCTGTTCTCTTTTTTGTTGCGCCGCCCTCCACGCTTTGTCAATGCGACTAAGCGTGGCGATGAGAAACAAATTGTAGTGGATATGTACTGGCATGAGCAGGACGGTGGCTCGCGTCCTGCAATTTCTCGGTCCTTGCCAGGTGGTCTCCACGTGAGCGCGGCCGGCGGGGTGAGTCGCAAGGCTATTGCTTCAAAGTACGATGGGCGGTGGGAACAGTTCTTTCTCGAATACGAGCATCAGGTTGAGCTTGACATCCCTTTAACGTATACTCTGCCACCTTTCCCGCTGATAGACATGTGTCTTAGTGCACATGAGCTTGTTCCCCTTGAGGTGCTTGATGCTGTGGATGAAGGGCGTTGGGATGCTGCTCGCAGCGCCTATGCCGGTGTCGGGTTCAGTGCGCTCTCGCTGCGGGAGAAAATTTCCAGAGATCTTGTCCTAGCCGAGATTGCCTTACGTGAGGGTATGTGTGCTAGAGCACAAAGTTTTCTGGTGCGAATTAAAGCTGCCGTTTCTGATGCATCAAAGCAGGGCGATTCAGAGTCAGAAGGGCAGAGTTATGCAGAGTTTGAGCGTTGTTTGGCGCTGATGGAGCTCTATGTGCGCACCTGTAGTCCTGAGCAGCCATATCGGGATCAACCACACACTTTGCTAGCTGAACTGGAGCTGGCTGTAGCTGCGCATGCTGAATTAGCACGCCAGCCATATGTGACTCTCCTACAGGCGGAAGCGGAATTGGCTGCTGGTCGCAGTGATGTAGTGTTGCAGTTTTTGGATGGTTTGGAGGATGCAGCGCTTGAGCCAAGCGGCGTTGTATGGAGGCGTAGGGCCGATGCCCACTTCAAACGCGGGGACATGGATGCGGCACTTGGGCTATATACACTGCTTGACGAAACTGGTCAGTTGGGCGACTTCCCTTGCTCCTTGGGAGCGTATGCTGGTGCTTTGTACGCGCAGAAAAAGTATATGGACGCTCAAGAGGTTTTTTCACGTTTGCATGACTTGTTAGAAGGGCAAGAGCAGCGTGATATGACGAAATATTTTATTGCTATGAGCTTATTGCGGGCTGGGAATAAAGATTCAGCCCTCAATTTGCTTGGTAAAATCATGCCTGGTAGTAATGCGGCTAGGCTCGCAAAGCTAAAATTAGCAGATTTGAGTGCTGCAGGCCCCAGAGTTGAAAGCCGTGAGCAGGCTTTGGCCGATTATTCCACGTTGCTTAGCGAGATGCCAACGCGTGAGGGTAGGGCTGAGGTTGAGTTTAAGCAGGCACTCACATATCATTTGCTGCACCGCGCAAAGGATGCTGTTGCCACGTTAAGGCATTTTCTGCACATAGACCGAATTTCGCCACTGCGTGGTTACGCGCATGCGCTGCTAGCGGAAATTCTACCTCCATATATTGAGGATCTTATCGCGGAACAGCAGTATTTTGATGCCATGCTTCTTGTGGAACAAAATCGGGATGTATTAGTGGCAACCCAGCGAAATTACGCGTTTCTGCTCAATCTTGGAAAAGTTTTTAGTGAACTAGAGTTTTATGCGCGGGCGGAGAAGCTCTATGAATATGTGGTGGATGCAACAGCGCAGGTTGAGAAACTCGAGCCGGTATTCGTTCCATTAATTAATGCTCTGTATGAGCAAGGCGATTACCGCAGTGCCGAGGCATATGCGCGCCGCTACCTAGAAGAGTTCCGTGATGGCGATACCTGGCAAGATGAATCAAATGCGGCGACTGTGTATCTTGATTACGTTATGACGTTACTGAAATTAGAGCGTGAAAGCGAAGCAGATGCGCTACTGGTTGCGCAGGAACGTCCGCGCGGCAACGCGCTGGATAGGTTTGCTGCCAGACGTTTGTGGAGGCGTAACAAGATTATTGCTGCTGGACAGCAACTTCAGCGTATAGTTGAACAAGAGAGCACCGTAGGGGATGACGGCGGGGTGCTGGCAGAAGATATTTATATCTATGCAGAATCTCTTTATGCGCAGAAACAGTTGGGCGCAGCTCTTGAGCACTATCAGCGTCTGGTTGATGTGCCAGAGTATGCTCTGGCGGCTATGTATCGAATGGGTAGCATCCTCATCGAACAGGGTGAGCGTAGTCGGGGGATGATATTTCTAACTAAGGTCGCTGAATCTGCCGAAACAGATACAGGATCGCGCTGGAAACGATTGGCGCAGCAAAGCTTGATGATTGAGCAGTTTGATTAAGAAAGCACAGCAGGTATTGCGGGACGGAGGATTTAGCTATGAGCAGTAACGGGATATTCGACTCAACAAACGCAGTGCTCAAAAAGAGCCTCGATTTGCGGATGCAGAATCAGCAGGTTATCGCGGCGAATGTGGCTAACGCAGAGACTCCAGGTTATGCAGTAAAACGCTTTGAGTTTGAAGATCAACTCCGAGCCGCAGTGGCGGTTAATGATTCCAATATGCGTCGCACCCATCCGCAGCATATGCCCAGACAGGGAGTAGCTATAGATCAGGTGAATGGTCGAATTGTAGAATATCCCGATGTGAGCGGGTTAGGGGACCGAAACAGTGTAGATATGGATAGCGAGATGATGGCGATGGCCAAAAACCAATTATATTACGAAGCCACAACCCAACTACTTAATAAAAAGATGGGTATTTTAAAATATACGATTCAAGGGCAGTAACCCGAAAGCAAACTTTAGGTATTTGTTTTAATAAGGCTTTCCAGCAACCGGGAAGAATTTTATATGGAGGTCATTCAATGGATGTATTCAACTCACTCGATATCGCATCATCAGCGCTGAAGGCGCAGCGGATCCGCCTTGACACCATTAGCTCCAATATGGCCAACATTGAAACCACTAGAACTCCGCAGGGTGGGCCATACCAACGTAAGATGGTTGTATTCGAGACCCAGCAGCCCGGATTTAAGCAGCAACTGAATAATGCAATGCAGGCGCAGCCGCAGGGGGTGCGTGTGAGTCAGATTGTGACGGACACCACAGAACCACGTATGTTGTTTGATCCCAGCCATCCTGATGCGAATGAAAATGGTTATGTAGCTATGCCGAATATCAACCTGCTTGAAGAAACTGCAGATATGATGATGGCCACTCGTGCTTATGAAGCGAATATAACTAGCATTAAGGCGAGTAAACGCATGGCCATGAAAGCTCTGGAGATCGGGAGGTAACGTATGTTTAAAGATATATCGATCGATACGCATCTGAAAAGTCTGTTTTCGGAAACATCTACGCAAAACAACACGGGCAATACTGGTTTCGCAGAAATGCTTTCCGATGCCGTTGCACAGACCAATAAAGCCCAGCTTAATGCAGATAGTTCTGCGGTAGCGCTTCAGACCGGAAAAGCAGAAAACCTGCATGAGGTTATGCTGAGTATGGAGGAGGCAGATATCTCTATGCGACTATTGGTGCAGATGCGTAACAAAGCACTAGATGCATACCAGGAAGTAATGCGTATGCAAGTGTAACTGGAATTTATAAATGTTTATTTACTATCGACTAACCTCAGGCGCTAATGTCCGAAGATCGAGAAGAGTGAAAGCGCAAATGGTGGAATTATGGCGGATGGAGTAAAAGGGAACCTGTTAAGCGTTGTCAATGACTGGCCGCTGTCGCGCAAGATAAGCTTGGCAGCAGTGGTTCTGTTTTCGCTGACGCTATTTGCCATTTTGATACTGCAGGCCAAGCAGGTGAATCATCAGGTGTTATTCGCCAACCTGTCAGAGACCGATGCCTCGGCTATCGTCGTCTGGCTCAAGGACAATAATGTTCCCTACGACTTACGTGGCACTGGTAACAGCATCTACATACCGGCGGAGATGGTATATGAAACGCGCTTACAACTTACCAGTTCTGGTCTGCCTCAGGGTGGTGGGGTAGGTTTTGAGATATTTGATAAGCAGAGCCTTGGAATCACTGATTTTGTCCAGAAGGTAAACTATCAGCGCGCGCTGCAGGGGGAGTTAGCCCGAACTGTGGCATCTCTGGCTCCGGTTGAAGCAGCACGGGTGCATCTAGCCCTGACTGAAAAACGTTTATTTAAAAGCCAGCAGCAAAAGTCAACGGCCTCCATCGTGTTGCGTATGGTGCCTGGGCAACACCTTAAGGATGATCAAGTGCAGGGGATTGTTAATCTGGTGGCAGGCAGCGTTGAAGGACTCGATCCTGCCTACGTCAGTGTGATGGATACCACAGGCAAGGAGTTATCGAAACGTCCAGAGGAGGGGCTTGATGGGCCCATGACTCCAGGAATGTTGGAATATCAGCGCGCGGTTGAGCGTCATTTGGAGAAGCGCGCCCAGGAACTGCTTGATCGTGCCTTGGGCCCAGCTAATTCCCTGGTTAAGGTGACCGCCACTCTTGATTTTGCGCAGAAAGAGAAGATAGAGGAACTGTATGATCCTAAAGCAGCAGTGCCGCGCAGTGAGCAGATTAGTGAACAGAAAAATCAAAATGCAGGTGGGGTAGGGGGGATCCCCGGAGTTGAGGGTAACCTAGGAAACCCTCAAGTTGCCGTTACGGCAGGTGGCGGGAGTGGTTCTAGTAGTGCAGAAACCACCAACTACGAAATAAGTAAAGTGATCAACCGCATGAAATCCCCGGTAGGAATTATAAGCACTCTATCTGTGTCTGTTCTTATTGGAGAGCATCTGGCTGCAGACGCAGGGGATGATACACCGCGCGAAGGAAACTCTTCTACAGCTAGAACGGATCGAGAGATCGAAGAGATCAGAAAGATGGTTCAGAGCGCCATTGGTATAGACCCCAGCAGAGGCGATCAGATAACCGTCACCTCCATGGCGTTAGCCAACCAATTTTACACCAGTCCAGAAATCCCCTCGCCCTCTTGGCCAGAGCGCTTAACCCCTTTCGCTCCATTGTTTAAGTATGCTGCCATGGGGATAGGGGCGATATTGCTGTATATACTGATGTTGCGCCCGGCCTTGAAGACGTTGCAGTCCGAGTCGACTACACAGCATATGAAAACGGTTAAAGAACTCGAAGAAGAGATGGCGACTGGCCGAAGTAAGAAAACCCAGCTCGATCCTGCAGAGCAAATCAGGCAGGATATTCTTAAAGCGGAAAACTCACCGGCGCAGGTGATCCGGTCGTGGATTTCAGATAATGAATAATATTTACTCGTCTAATGGACGCCGGAGTAGAGGGGGGAGAGCATGCAACTGGCGCGAATGACTGGAACCGAAAAAGCCGCAGTGCTGCTGTTGTGTCTGGGAGAGTCTATCGCCGCGACGATATTTAAGGATTTACCCCCAGAGCAGGTTCGAGCCATCACCAAGGCTATGATTACCATAGAGCACATCCCGGCAGAACTTGCAGCTGATGTCATGGATGAGTTTCGTACCGTGCAGAAGAAAAATCCTGGCAAGTATTTCAAAAGTAAGGATTTTGTGCGTAACGCCCTAAACGAGTCCGGCGATGAACATGCTAACCAGATATATAAGGAAGTAATGAGCGGGGTTGAGACCCGCCCCCTCGAAACGATTGCCACGATGCAACCGCGTATGGTGGCAAGTCTTCTTGAGAATGAGCATCCGCAGACTATAGCACTTATCCTTTCCACCCAGAAATCTGACCATGCCAGCAAGGTTCTGAAGTATTTGGCCGATGATTTGACCGCAGATATAGCACTGAGAATTGCGAGGATAGACAAGGTCGCTCCCGAGGTTTTGTGTCAGATTGAAGAAGCGTTGATGCGTGAAATTGGCGGAGTAGTTAACAGGGAACATCATGAAGTCGGTGGCGTTGATAAGGTGGTCGATATCCTCGGACGGATGGAGAAGGGCGCAGATAGAAAAGTGCTTGATGGTATTGATGCTGCGGATGCCGAGTTGGCCGAAGCTATTCGTAAAAAGATGTTTACCTTCAGCGATATGCTCAATATTGACAATCGCGCCATGCAGATGATTCTACGTGAGGTGAACAATGACACCCTCACCATGGCACTTAAAACTGCTCCCGATGATTTAAAAAATAAAATATATTCGTGTATCTCCAATCGTGCGGCTGAGATGATTCAAGAAGACCTTGAGGCGATGGGCCCGGTGCGCCTGACTGATGTTGAGGCGATGCAGCAGAGTATCGTAAAGCTGGCATTGAAACTTGAAGAGGAAGGTCAAATAGTTATCCCAGGACGTGGGTCTGGAGACGCCCTTGTCTAAAATTTGGCGCGAACTCGAGGCAGATGCTTATGTCCGTGTCAGTATGCGGAATCTTGAGGACCTCAGCGCTGAAGAGCCGGGGATCTTTGAGCCATTAACACAAACTGACCTTGGAGCACCTGTGGCTAAAGCAAGCAAGGTAGCCAGCGGAAGTGAGAAGGGCGGGTCACCGTCTACGTCAGCTTCTATTGCAGCAGGTAGTGCATCAGCTGCCCAGGTCGCCTCAGATGATGTCGCAGTTATTGAAGAAAGGGGGTACCAGCGCGGGTTAGCGGCAGGGAAAAAACAGGCAGAAGATAAATTTGAGCAGGTCACCAAAGCCCTTACGCAGGCGACTCAAAAGCTCAGTACCCAAAGCGAGAGCATTATGCAGCGCAGCGCCGAGGATATGCTGCACTTGGTTATGGCCATTGCTCGACGTATTATTCAAGTGGAAATAAGTGAACACAAAGAGACGATCGTGCGCATCGTGCAGCAGGCCATAAATGCGGCGGTGCAGGCAGAAGAATTCCATGTCAAGGTTAATCCGGAGGATCTGCAGGAGCTGAACGAGCACAAGCCTTTATTTCTCGCTAGTCTCAGCGGTTTGAGCAATATTGAATTTGTCAGCGATGGTTCAATTACCAGGGGGGGGTGTATTCTGGAGTCCCCCTCAGGGCGAGTTGACGCTACTCTAGAAACCCAGCTCGACGAGATATTTGCTCATCTTAAAGAAACCATGGTGCACTCACAGTGAAAGCGCTGTCACCTGATCTTGGCAACGTTCAGACCATGAAGGTCTGGGGCAAGGTTACCAAGATCGTCGGATTAGTGGTTGAGGGTTACTGTACCTCAGCTACTGTAGGAACACTGTGCGAAATTCTCCCCTTGAATTTTGGCGACCCTGTTGCTGCCGAAGTGGTTGGTTTTCGTGACGGATATACACTGCTGATGCCTCTGGGAGAGCTTAGAGGGTTGGGACCTGGTAGCTTGATAAGGGTGTTACGCAGCAGCGCTACCATGGGATGCAGTGATGCTTTTCTAGGCCGAATAATCGATGCAATGGGGCAACCAATTGACGGAGGGGATCCCCCACTAATTGATAAGCATATGCCGTTGTATGCTTTGCCTCCTGGACCAATGGAGCGTAAGCAGATTAATGAACCGCTCGATCTTGGAGTGCGTTCAATAAATTCCATGCTTACCTGTGGCAAGGGGCAACGCATGGGAATTATGGCTGGTTCTGGAGTGGGTAAGAGTGTGTTGCTCGGAACGATGGCTAAACATGCGCGTGCGGATGTCAATATTATCGCCCTTATCGGAGAGCGTGGACGTGAAGTGCGCGAGTTCGTGGAACGCGACTTGGGTGCAGAGGGGTTGTCGCGTTCCGTGGTGCTCGCAGCTACATCAGACCGGTCTCCGTTGCTGCGCATGCGAGGCGCATTTGTAGCCACAACCCTGGCGGAATACTTCTGCCATAAGGGCAAAAATGTATTACTCATGATGGACTCGGTCACCCGTTTTGCCATGGCTATGCGTGAAGTAGGGCTTGCTATAGGTGAACCGCCTACCACAAAAGGATATACTCCTTCGGTTTTCGCAACTTTGCCTAAATTGCTCGAACGTGCTGGAAGTTTTAAACAGGCCGGCACTATAACCGGGCTATACACAGTTTTGGTTGAAGGCGATGATATGAACGAGCCCATCGCCGACAGCGTGCGCTCCATTCTCGATGGGCATATTGTCCTTTCGCGTGCGCTCGCAGCAAAAAACCATTACCCTTGCATCGACATTCTCCACTCTGCCAGTCGAGTTATGCGCGACATTGTTGATGAAGAACATGTGAAAAGTAGCAGCAGTGTTCGTGAAATACTTGCAACATACAAAGAGGCTGAAGATCTAATTAATATTGGAGCTTATGTAGCTGGGAGTAATCCCAAAATCGACTACGCTATTTCGCGGATCGATGCAGTTAATCAATTCCTACGCCAAGGGATGAATGAGCAGGATCGAATGGAAGATTCTGTCGCCAGCATGAAAAAATTAGTGCTTGATCGACGCAATGAAGAGCGTACTTGATTTAAGCCCTCGTCATGCCGCTTCTCATCACCACAAATCCAGCCTTAAAGCAAAGCCCCCCGTTAACTCACAAGAGCTGTTCAATAAATCGTTGTATTACTGTAGTTGCTAGCTACAGATGTTGTTTTATACCCAGAGGACTAAGTGCATGAAACCGTTTAAACTACAGGTTGTGCTTGATCATAGGCAGCGCCTAGAAGATTTGGCACAGCAAAAATTATCCCAAGCGCGCATGGCAGATGAGGCTCTTTGTGCAGAGCAGGCTGTCGCGCTACGCCAGCTCGATGAGCTGCACGCTGAATATGAGCAGCGCCAGGCCAAGGGGATGTTAAGCCACGAATTCATGTTGTATGAAAACCGCATTGAGCATCAGCGCAATCACCTTGTACAGTTAGAATGGGCGCGGAAGAAAGCTCAAGATTTTGTCTTAGAGTGCCGAGAAGAGCTTGGAGACGCAAGCAGGAATAAGCACCTATTGGCCAAACTTAAAGAAAAAGAGATCGCCGAGCAGGAACAACAACTTAAACGTAAAGAGATGAATGAGCTCGACGAAATGACCATTCTGCGTCGATTCGAGGAAGATGTATGAAACTTCGCATTTTTGTTTTTATCTGTGGAGCCACCTTCACGTTTGGTGGAAGTGTTGCAGGGGTTTTTGCCCTTGATGAAGCAGCTGATGTCGCATCAGTCGAAGAGCGCAGACTGCTTGCAGAGCTTAAACAAAATCGTCGCCAGCTGGATGAAAAAGATCGAGAGCTGCAAAATCGCGAGTTGGAACTAAATGTTTTGCAGAGCGAGGTCGATAAGAAGCTCGAACAGCTGGAACGCTTGCGCCAGCAGGTTGAAAAGATGCTAGAGGTCAAGGATGAGCGTGAGCTTGAGCGAGTGAGTCAGCTCAGTCAGATGTACAACCGCATGGAACCAGCTCAGGCTGCACAGATTTTACTTGAGCTTGATACCCAACTTGCTGTTGGAATCCTTAGCGGAATGAAGGCGCGCAGCGCTGGAACCGTGCTCGAAAGCATGCAAGGTAAAAAAGCCGCACAGATAAGCACGGCGTACTCAACCTTAAAAGACGACTAATGATAAAACTTAATAGAAGCCTGCCTTGCGAGTGCAGGACCATTCAACGTTCAGCAAACAATGAACGACTTGATGATAAAAGCTACTCTGAAAGGTAGAGGTGTTCTATGCAGACCTTAGAATTTATGCACCAAATGCAAGGGGCAAAATCGATGGATGCTCCGCGTTCAGGAGCAGATATGGGCGCAAGGAAAAGCAAAGCCCCTTCCTCGTTTGAGCCCGCGTTGCGTAGTGCGGCAAACCAAAATAAAAGCCAAAATAAAAGCAGTGCTCCGGCTAAAGAAAATACGCAGAGAGCACGCACCGAGGACTTAGCTGGGGCGGCTGTTGCAACGCCAAGTAATGGCCCTGATAATAGTGCGGGCGCTGAAAAAACCGAGTTAGTTAGCGATGATGCTTCTGCAAACTCATCAAAAGTGGTTCAAGAAGGATCGAAAACCTCCATACTCGATACTGAACAGCCTGTAGACAGCGGACAACTTGTGAAATCCCTGAATGCGGCATTACAAGCAGTGGATCAAGGAGCGCAGAATAGTGCAATTGTGGAGCAACTGCAGGCGTCGCTCCGTAATACACTGCAAGTGCTGGAGCAGAGTGGGGCAGTAGAAGGTGAGGTTCTTGCTGTGCAACTACAAAACACTGTGGGGTTAGTAGGGTTGCGAGAATTGCAAGCGACATTGGTTGCAGTGCTCGAGAATGCCGAAGATCATACCGCTGTTACCGCGCGGGAATCTGCTTCCCTCCAGTTCGGCGAAGTGGGGAAAGCTGCTTCCCTCCAGTTAGGTGAAGAGGGGAAGGTTGCTTCCCTCCAGTTAGGACAAGAGGGGAAGGTTGCTTCTCTCCAGTTAGG
>CAYPNO010000032.1:11734-15031 GCA_964411865.1 uncultured Desulfuromonas sp.
AGGTTGCTTCCCTCCAGTTAGGACAAGAGGGGAAGGTTGCTTCTCTCCAGTTAGGCGAAGAGGGGAAAGTTCCCCTGTTACAGGCTTTAGCTGCCCTTGAGCAGACCATGCGCCAGGGGGCGAGTCGTACGAATGGCTCTAATGGCATCAGCGTTGTGGATCACTCAGACAGGGAAGTGCGTATCACCCAGCCAGGAGTGGTCGAGGGTTTTGTGGTGCATTCAAAGGACGTAAATAACGGCAAGGCTACCGGTAACGTTGATGATCCACGCTTTGCTGAATTGTTGAATAAACCCACTTTTTTGTCCAGCTTGCGTGAACAGCAGAATCAGCAAAAAAGGGGGGTCGGCGAAACTTTAGTATCGGAGTTTTCTTCTGAGCTGAATCAAAAAGGACAGACGCAAACACCGGTTGATCATATTGCTACGCCTAGGTCTGTAGAGACCCAAAGTCCTTCTGCCAATGTTTCAGTAGCAGCAACATTGGCGGCTACAGGCAACGCGTCAGATGGATTGGTAGAAGTATTTCACCCAGATTTTTCCACAGGGGTTAAAGGAGAAGGGGCACATGGCACCAGTGTTGTTCCTAATACCGATCCTAGTTTCATAACCCTGAAAAACGGAGAAACTATGCCGATGGCCCGTGTCGTGGATCAGACTATCCAGCATCTGAACTTACACGCACGCGGGGATAGCAGCATAGTAACGGTCAGGTTGCACCCAGAAGAGTTGGGTGAACTTAATATCCGCATGGTGATGGAGGGCGATCAGCTTAAACTGCAGATTCAAGCGCAGAATCAACAAGTACGAGAAATTTTAGAACAAAACTTTCCCCGGTTGCGTACCGCCATGGAAGAACAGGGTGTCACGGTTGAAGACTTTCAGGTGAGTTTTGGGAACAGCGATGCTGAAGAGCATGCGCGCAGCCAATCTGGGGACGATTTTTCCCAACGTAGCAGAGAAGGTAGCGCAAGATTGCCGTCAGAACATGACCCGGATATCTTGGATTTAACTCCGTCACAACGATCAATTGCGACTGGTGGTTTGAGTTTGCACGTCTAACGCATAAGAAACGAGGTCAATTATGTCAGATATATCAGGAGTTTCATCAAGTAGTTCCAAGAATAGTAGCAGTCTCATGTCTGGGCAAAATTCCCTTGGTAAAGAAGACTTTCTTACTCTGATGGTGGAGCAGCTTAAAAATCAAGATCCGATGAACCCTGCTGATGCTACTGAATTTACCGCACAGTTGGCCCAATTTAGTTCGTTAGAGCAACTGCTTAATATAA
The DNA here is from genome assembly GCA_964411865.1 of uncultured Desulfuromonas sp. GTDB lineage: Bacteria > Desulfobacterota > Desulfuromonadia > Desulfuromonadales > Desulfuromonadaceae > JAIVHC01. Next base: position 13,023 of record CAYPNO010000032.1, read on the forward strand.
ATACCAACCTGGATAAAATGGGAGACACCTCGGTTGAGGTGCAACGTCTGTCGGCGTTATCCATGATTGGAACCGAAGTGGTGTCCAAAGGTTCTGATTTCACCTTTCGCGGCGAGGCGGTAAAGCTTGGCTATAACATGAGCGAAACGGCCGAGTTTGGGGTGCTATACATCCGCGATGCTGCTGGTGATACTGTCTCCACCAAGCCGTTGCTGAGCATGAGTGAGGGGCAGCATATGCTTGAATGGGATGGTACCGGTGATAGTGGGAATAAACTGCCCGAGGGAAAATACAGTGTGGCCATCTCAGCTTTCAATGGTGAAGATCCAGTGGCGGCGCATCCGTTGATTCGCAGCCGAGTTATTGGGGTCGACATGCTTAACGGCAAAGATATTTTGGTCACTGAGTCTGGTGAGTACCGACTCGCAGAGGTTGAAAGTGTCAGAGAAGGCTGATTTTGAATGTAGCGCAGCCATGTGAGCGTATAATAGTAGTGGTGTCGCATAAATATTTCATTACCCAAATACATATACAAATGACGAGCTAAGCCTGGCGACAGGAAGTTTACACAAACACGGAATTTTTACCGTGTTTTCGAGGAGGTTAACATGGGAATTCAAAGTTCACTATACAGCGGAGTCAGCGGCCTGAATGCCAACGGCAATGCGCTGACAGTTATTGGTAATAACATCGCTAACAGCAATACCATTGGATATAAAGCAAGCCGCACCGTTTTTTCAGATATGCTTTCTGCATCTGTTTCAGGTTCAGGTGGAACTTCTCAGGTCGGTCGTGGAGTTGGTCTGTCTACAGTAGATAATATCTTTAGCCAGGGAACCTTCGAGAATACCGAATCGAACACTGACTTAGCCATTGAGGGCCCCGGCTTTTTTATGGTCAGTGACCCAAATACTGGCGCTACAAACTATACTAGAGCAGGTGCTTTCAATTTCAATCAAGATGGTACTTTGGTTAATCCTGAAGGGTTTGCCGTGCAAGGGTACTTTCTTAACGAGACCACAGGAGAGACCAGTGGAGATATTACCGATATTAAAATAGAAACAAAGACCTTTTCTCCGGCCCGTGAGACCAGTAAAATAAGCTTGATGACAAATCTCAATGCCAATGCACCGTATTTGGGTACCGCAGCAGATGCTGTTTCACCCTTTGACATTAACGATCCATCCAAGACAAGTAATTATGCTTCATCGGTGCGTGTTTTTGACTCTTTAGGCCGTGAACACCTGATGACTACTTATTTTAATAAACTGGATCCGGAAACCAATCCAGATGGATATATGCAATGGGAAGCACATACGGTTGTGAGTGGAGCAGAAATAACTGATTGGGATACCGATGCGTCAGAGTGGGCAGAGGTTGGGCGCAGTATGCTTACTTTTGATACTGGCGGACGTTTGGTAAATGTGAAGGACTTAAGTGATACAATATATCCGGGCGGTACTATTGATCCCGCTGGTTGGACAGGTTCAGCCGATGCTGACAGGGAATACGACCCTAGTGGGGATCTGTTTGAACGTGAGAATCCGCTTGTTGAATATCCTTCAACCACAGATCAGGAAAAGATAGAGGGAATTCTGGAGCCTACGGTTTCTACCCTTGATGACGCTCTGGCCTGGAACAACGAATCCGATGCAGGGCAATCCATTGATTTCTTGTTTGGGGCAACACAGTATTCCAGTGAATCCGACGTTATTTCTCAGAGCCAGGACGGTTTTGCTACCGGTACCTTAGTGAGCTTGTCTATCGATAGCGATGGAAACGTATTGGGCAACTATTCCAACGGTGAACCACGTAAATTGGCACGCATAGCTCTCGCCAAATTCTCCAACCCGCTGGGTTTGACCAAAGTGGGCAATAATATGTATGAAGCCAATGATAAGTCTGGTACTCCGGTAATAGGCACAGTTGGCTCTGGTGTTGGGCAAATTTTCACCAACTCACTGGAGATGTCGAATGTCGATCTGGCTCAGGAGTTTGTCAAGATGATC
>CAYPNO010000033.1:0-14974 GCA_964411865.1 uncultured Desulfuromonas sp.
ATTCAGGTGCCAGCCCAAGGGTGCCTGCTTGAAAAATAAGCACCTTGCTATGGAAAATATTTTAGAGATAAGCCCTGAAATATCAAAGGTTTACAGCGAGACCCTTTTGCTGGAGCAGATGACATCCCTTAGACTAAGGCCAGGTCAGGTTATGGCGTTGCCCATAACACACGAGGGTGCGGATTAGTCAAGATTCGGCACGTATTCCAGCGAACTCACCGGAGCATTCTTACACGGTTTTTCTTTATCGGAAGTAAATGTCCTTTAAGCATGATAAACATTTGACGTTGACATTTGCATATGCAATGTTTTATATCGAGCAAAAATAAAACCGTTTTCTATTCTTGAGGTTACATGGAATATAATATAGGGGAAAAAATCAAGGAACTTCGCAAGGCGCGCCAGCTGACATTGCAGGCGGTGGCCAATGAAACCGGTTTCTCTCCGGCGTTGATATCCCAGATCGAAAACAACAATGTATCGCCACCGATTGCGACACTCTCCAAGATTGCGCGCTTTTTTGAGGTCAAAATCAGTCATTTTTTTGAAGAGGGTGATGAGCCCCGCCGTTATGAGGTGGTGCGGGTGGGAGACCGCCGTGTGGTGAGTCGGGTAATTTCCAAGGCTGGAAAAGGACATGGCTACACCTATGAAGCGCTCTCAGTCCACAAACTCAATAAAAAGATGGAACCCTTTGTGGTTACGGTACGAGAGCGCATCACCGACGAGACCATGTACAGTCACGACGGAGAAGAATTCCTGCTGGTAATGAATGGAACTGCTGAAGTGTTGCTAGATGATGAGCGCATCAAACTCGAGACCGGAGACGCCGTTTACTTTGATTCTTCAATGAAACACCGCCTGCTCTCCTATGATGGCGAAGAGGTGCAGGTGTTGGCGATAGTAACCCGCTGATCAGTAGGTTTTTTCGGTTCTTACATGAAACACAGCAGAGTCCCTCTGCATGGTCCTGCACTACGCTGGGTCTCCAGTGCAAAAATCGCAATTACGCAAGGTTAAATTCGACACCCCGGTTGGATACTCTCCGTAGCACGCTTGGTGCGGACCGGAAAGCATTATTTTTATATCAACAAAGGATGGATGAATTATGGCAAAAAAGGTGCTGATACCCTCGCTGGAGAACCCTCTTGCTCCACCTGAAGATGTAGAGTTTACTATCCCAGGGGAAGTCCCAGGTGAGAAGGGACCATATGAAGAGGCGATGAAGGAAGGGCACGAGTTGATGGAACGTCCCATCAAGTCGGTGCCGGTAGGGCAAATAGAGAAGCAACATTTCAAACAGCGCATGACGGTGTGGGAGCGGCTTCGGGTTTTAACCAAAGAAGAGCCCAATATCCACTTTCAGAACTGGGGCCCCAATCTGGATGGTGCTTCATTAGTTACAGGGATTCTGAACGTAAAAGGGCGTGATGTTGCCTTCTACGGACATGATTTTACCGTGCGCGCCGGCTCCATCGATGCAACCAATGGCAACAAGTTGGCCAAATTGTTCAATATGGCTGGCGAAAAGGGGATCCCCGTCATCGGTATGAACGATAGCGCCGGGGCCTTTGTCCCCGCCGGAGTTGGCGGCCTTGATGGTTATGCTGAAGCGTTCACCTCCCTGCGCAAGATCAGCGGCGTGGTTCCCAGCATTATGTGTATGTTCGGCTTTAACGCCGGTGGTGGTTCGTATTTGCCGCGTCAGGGTAGTTTCGTAATTCAGCCGAAAGACACCTTTTTCGGTCTTACTGGTCCAGGGGTGGTGAAGTCGGTACTGGGGGAAGATATCTCCCCCGAAGATTTGGGGGGGCCCAAGGTTCACGGTGCTACTGGCGTTGCGGATCTTACTGTGGAAGATGAAACCTCTGCACTACGCACTGCGGTGCATCTGCTCGGGTATCTGCCCGACAATAACCACAGCATGGCGCCAGCGCTCAAAACTACAGATCCGCTGGAGCGCAAAACCTGGGAGATCAACACCTTACTGAAGAAAGCCTTCAACTCTCCCACTGGCTTCAACACCCCTTTCGATGTGTCTATCATCATTCAGCAGGTGTGTGACCACGGCGACTATTTTGAGCTTCAACCCACCAGAGCGCGCGAAGCCGTTACAGCATTCGGGCGCCTGGATGGTAACGTTGTGGGTTTTGTTGCGAATAACTCTGCGGTATCCTCCGGCCAGATTGATTGCGATTCTGCCTTGAAAATCGCCCGTTTTGTCCGTTTCTGTAACATCTATAATATCCCCCTGATTTTCATGGAAGACACCACCGGTTTCCTCCCCGGGCGCGAACAGGAAGCGCGCGGCATTGTGCAGGCTGGGCGCTCCATGCTTGACTCTATCGTGGATGTACGCACCCCCAGAATTCTGCTGATTCTGCGCAATGCCTATGGTGGCGCGTATGCTTCGTACAACAACTACCCCACTGGTGCTGACCTGGTGTTGGCTCTACCCACTACGCGTCTGGCCGTTATGGGGCCGGCGGGCAAAGAGTTTGTGTATAAAGATGAACTGCGCAAAGTACGTGGTGCAGTGCCTGGAATGGTGCAGCGCGGAATTAATCGCTTGGTTGCCGCCGGACTCGATCATATTGAGGCGAAGCGTGAAAGTGAGAAGCAGGCCGCCATGTGGCTACAGCAAGAAGAGGCGAAGCTCAACACCCGCTACGAAAAAGAGCTTATGAACCCGAAAGAGGGATTGGCGCTGGGTTCTATCTCTTCTCTGGTTATGCCGACAGACCTGCGCCATGAACTGGGGAGAAATATGAACTTCTTCCTGCGCCACTATAAGCCAAGTGCATGGCAATCGGTGCAACGCGAGTTCCATTAAGCGCTCCAAATAGCGTCAGTAGGAATACTTTCTGTTTAGACAACCCCATGGAACTGGAGATGAAGCCCATGGCAAAAAATACATTGCAGAACCAAAATTTCTATGTAAACAACCCGCTGATCCACCGCAATCGTCGTCTGGGTGAGTCCGCATCGGAGTGGGTACGTTCCTTCTCCTGTGAAGACTTAAAGCCTTTGATCGTATGTCGCGGCCCGATCCGTAAAGAGGCGATTGATGTCTACTCTGAGATGGGGATTACCCACTACGGCATTCTTCTGTCTGAAAAGGATTCCATCGTCTATCCCAACGCTCTGTCACCAGAGCTACGCACTCTGACGGATAACCGCCGCGTTCACCGCGTGCCTGACTACAGTGGTGCCAGCAAGGAAGAACGGGTAGAGCGCATCGGACAGATTATTGGTATTGCCATCGAAAATGGCTATAACTCTATCTTTGCTGGTTATGGTTTCATGGCCGAAGATGACGAGTTTGTCGCCGCCATTGAAGAAGCTGGGCTTAAATTTATCGGCCCCTGCAGCGAAACACAGCGCGGCGCAGGTAAAAAGGATGAGGCGAAGCGTACTGCCCTGAAGGTTGGGGTTTCAGTCACTCCCGGAATCGATAACGTTACCGCGCGTACCCTTATCACCAAATACCCCACCCGTGAGAGTCTAATTGCGGTGGTTAAATCTAAAGGGCTAACGTGTGACCCGGCCATCTTAAATGATACTGAACGGAGTCTTGAGGAGTTGGCGGATCATATTCTGGCGGCCTCCTATAAAAAAGGAATCGACCTGTTCTCCATCCAAGAGCTGGGCAAGCAGGTGGAGCATGAATGTGCGTCCATGTTCCGCGATTACCCCGGCTCCCGCATCCGCTTGAAGGCGATTGGCGGCGGCGGTGGGAAAGGGCAGCGTATCCTTGGAGCTTCGCTCTTGGCTAAAGATGAGCCCACTTCAGCCGATATCGCTCGAGCTGCCTCCGAGGCCCCGAGTCTGGTGCTGGAAGTATTGAATGAAGTTAAGGCTGGCGGCGTCGGGGATAATAAAAACGTGCTGGTCGAGCTCAATATAGAGCAGACACGGCACAACGAAATACAGCTGCTTGGCAACGGAGAGTGGTGTATTGCTCTGGGTGGGCGTGATTGTTCTTTGCAGATGCACGAACAAAAGCTGTTGGAGATCTCCGTAACCCAGGAAGGGTTAGCGCGTGAGGTTGAAAAAGCCCGCGCAGCCGGGGACGAGATTGTCGCCAAGGCGCTTGAAATAGATCTTGAGATCCTCAGGCGCATGGAGGACGAGTCGGAGCGTTTCGGCCAAGCCGCAGGGTTGGATTCCGCTTCAACCTTCGAATGTATTGTCGACCGGCAGCGTCATTATTTTATGGAAGTAAATACCCGAATCCAGGTGGAGCATCGTGTTACCGAGCTGGTTTACACCCTGAAGTTCACCAATCCAGCCGACAAAGAGGATTTCTTCGTTGTCGAGTCACTGGTCGAAGCCATGGCTCTGCTTGCATTACATAAAGAGCGTTTGCCAAGACCTGAGCGCGTGCCCCGTTTTGGTGCCGGGGTGGAAGCGCGTCTTAACGCCACTGATAGTTCGTTGTCTCCATCGGCTGGCGGGGTTATTCGCTACTGGTCTGATCCTATTGAAGGGGAGATTCGTGATGATCAGGGTATTTGTACTGCAAACCCTGATACCGGGCAGTTTATGCGCTACACCGTATCTGGTGCATATGACTCCAACATCGCTCTGCTGCTGACCAAAGCGGATAGTCGCCTGTGCAGCTTTAAGCACCTGTCGGAGGTGTTGCGGCGCACCACCATATATGGCACGAATCTAGCTACAAATCTTGAGTTTCATTACGGATTGGTGAATTGGTTTATTGGCAACAATGTTATGGCTAAGCCAACTACCCGTTTTGTGGTGCCCTACCTGACACTGATGGGCTGCTTAAAGCAGGAAGCCGCCAAGATTGATCCGGTGGTAGCCTTTTTGTCCTTAAAGAAGCGCTATGTAGCAGCCAATTCAGAGAATCCAGAGGTCAAAAAAGCAGTCTCCGATATTCTCGACCGTAATGGCACCTTGCTGACCAGGCCGCTGCAGATAATCCTCAAGGATCCACATTTACTTTCCGGATGGCTCAGCCTCAATCGCCAGAACTTCTGTATGGTAAAAAGGAAGCTCAAATGGTTGCGCAATCCCCTGCTGATCATCGCTGAAACCTACGAATACCTGAATATGGCGATGCGTCCTGATTCCCCAGCGTCTGATGTGATCTGGTCGCACGACAATGAACAACTCCAAAAGGCGATGTCCTTTTATGCTCTTCTGCGCGAGCATTTCCCTGTTGACGCAGATGATTTCGAGGCGTTGAATGCGTTACTCGCCAAAGAGAAGCCTCAAGGTGATTTCAGCGCTGCAGAGTGGGACGCAGTTCGTGCCGCCCACATGGGGTATGAGGCTGGAAATGAGTTGTTGGGTCTGCTGTATATGGTGGGGGTCAAGACCAACTTTTTTGACTTCAAGGTAGAGGATAATCTGGATGTAACCATCCCTGAGTATCTGCATGATTCAGTACTGCAGGCACAGATGAAGAAGGTGCTGGTGCCCCCTCTAGCCACCAAAGAAGACGAGATAGTCACCCCGGGTGGAGGGATGTACTATGCCCAGGAAGCACCGGGGATGCCACCGTTCATTAAAGAAGGCGAGCACTTCGAGAAAGGCCAACCATTGTTTATTCTCGAAGTTATGAAAATGTTTAACAAGATTCCAGCGCCGTTTTCTGGAACCGTGGATAAAATTCTTATTGATGGTGGCGACGGTGTGATTGTGTCCAAGGGGCAGCCGATCTTCAAGGTTACTCCTGACGAGAGGTTTGTCGAGGTTGATCCGCATGCTATAGAGAAAGAGCGGCGCAACACCACGGAAGCTTATCTGCAGGCCATCACCTAAGGCATTTAGGCATCACTTAAAATGCGACAGACCCAAAGAGGGGGAATCTCACTCTTTGGGTCTGTTTGGTTTGGGTTATGTTTTTCCATCGAACAGCTACCTTAAAAAACGGTGGTTAGTTAAAAGCATAATCATCCGCTTCCACATTTTCTGGAGCGCCTTCCAAAAAAGAGCGAGCCTGTCCATCCTTCAAAACCTTCTGCAGGCCTTGCTTCGAAGACCACACAGTTCCACATATGTCACACTCCGTTATCCCCGCATAGAAGCCTTCGGCGTGTAACGATATATTGGCGTCTTTGTGATTTTTGCATACTGGACATTTCATAATGTTTCCTTTCAGCTAGTGGGTAAGTGGGGCAGGTTGGGTGAATTCGCCCATCCGGCGCTTACGCATCGCATTCGCGCGGCCCGTATGCCGCCCTATTCCCCTCAATCAATACTTACATTATAGGCATGTTAAAGCACATGACAACCCCTGTTCGCAAAAAAGTCGTTATAAAACAGTATGTTGCGGATCTGCATGTTCTGCTGAGTAAACCGAGGGTATAAAAGCATGAATATTTGATCTGAAAACTTGGTTTATATCAGGCTTGTATATGCCTAAGTGCATTATTTTATTGGCTGAATTTATACGCAAATCTGTATTTTGCATTTCTTCTATATGTAGCATCGGGCGTTAGCAATTGCAGGATTGATGTTTTTATTTTATTCATGGAAGCTGGGTTTCAACGGGCGGTTTATTTTAGGGCATCTTTGGATATTGATTGGCTATATATGCTGGTTCTGGATATTTTCTGGAACTGATTATTGAAAAAAATAAATAAGGAGCTAGGCTGAATGTTAACAAAAATAGACCATATCGGTGTCGCGGTTCAAAGCATTGAAGAATCTCTTCCCTATTATCGGGATCAACTGCATATGCAGTACCTGGGAACTGAAGAGGTGGTGGAGCAGAAAGTAAGGGTTGCGTTTTTGCAGATCGGTGAAAGCAGCATAGAGCTCCTGGAGCCCACCAGCGCAGAATCGCCGGTGGCAAAATTTTTAGCTAAGAATGGTCCCGGGATTCACCATATTGCCTACGCTGTAGATGATGTTTCTAGTGCATTGAAGGATCTTGCCGCGCAGGGAGTGCGCCTCATCGACACGGAACCACGTAGCGGAGCACACGGAGCCAAGATCGCTTTTGTCCATCCCAAAAGCAGCGGCGGGGTTCTGACTGAGTTGTGTCAGCCTGGGCATTGAAATGTTGGTTTGCCGGATTAAAACTCTCATTTGTGGAAAAGATGGAGATGAACTGGCTTAGTATAACTGTGTTATGTGGTAATTTATGCAAAGATTGCCCATAAGCTACTTGAATATAATATAAATTGAATATTTTAGCTTGACAATGATTGCCAGCTGCAACTAAATAGAACACAGTTTAATTTTTACGCTGCAGTCGATGTATATGTAAAAATATATGTGTGAAAAAGACGACAGTGTGTTGGGCTGGCCTCATGTTAGTGCGTTATTGGCATGCAGCTACATAAAATAACTATCCTTCCATACCAGCAACTTACATGAAAAAAACGGGAGATTCTCGTCTTTGGTGTTGATTTTGCAGATGTTTGACACTGTTTTAGAACTATCCCGAGAGCTGGCAGGGTAATATCACTTTGAAAGGAGGTGTGGGACTACGGAATGCTGCATTGTTCTGTCGCAGTATTCTAAAGTAAACAGCGGTTTTACCTGATGTGTGTGAAGAGACTTGTTAAAACTTGGGAAAGCTGCAGTATGATTGACTTTGCCACGGAATTTGTACGGAACGATGGTTTATATTTTCAAACAAGGAGGAAAAAGAATGAAGAGAATTATAATTGCTCTGGCGCTGATGCTGAGCATGGCGGGTTCAGCCTTAGCGGTGGACTTTACCTTTAACGGTGACTTGAATCACCGTTTCCGCCTGTACACCAATCAGGCAAATTTCTTTAATAGTATAGATAAAGGGGAGATGTTGGGTGGTGCCAAGGGCAATCGCATTTCCGATGATTCCACTAACGACACCATGGGGGAGATCAAGTACCGCCTGTGGACCACGATAACCAGCGACGAAGGTGCGATCAAAGGGGTATATGCCATTGAGGTTGGTGGCATTCAATTTGGAGATAACACTAGGGGCGGCGGTTTTTCTGGCGATGGCGTCAACGTGGAGACCCGCTGGGCCTACATAGATTTTGCCTTAGGTCAGGGGCGCACCCGTATAGGGTTATTGCCGGTAAATATCAACAAGTTTTTCTGGGTGGAGACTGCAACCGGCATCGATTATAAGGTTGCCGCAGGCCCAGGGGATTTGACTGTGGGTTGGTATCGTGGTTATGAGGTGGTTGCCTCCGATGGGGATAACGACTTTGAAGATCTCGATGCTTTTTATCTGCGCTACGACCTTAAGCCTGGCGACGGAACCAAGCTCGGACTCTTCGGTGTGTACCAGCACAGTGATGGGGTCGGAACCGGTGATGGCTATACATTCAATGACATTCCGCGCTATTATGTTAAAGCATTCTCCGCAGGTGGAACTCCAGTGGATCTGAATCTCTATACTTTTGGTATCGATGGAAGCTGGGCAGCGGGAAATTTCTTTGCCAACTGGGATCTTATGTACCAGACTGGTGACTTCATGGATGACTATGATTTCGGCGGTTACTTCGGCCATCTGGATGTAGGGATGAAGATTGGTAAGGGGAAGCTGACCTACACCTTCTGGTATGCTTCCGGTGATGATGATTCCACTGATACCGATCTGGATGCTTTCGTAATTACCGATACAGACATCAACTCCGAGTATTCAGTGATTTTGTTTGAAGGTTATACCGACGACGACTATTTCTCTGCCTCACCCTACCTGCAGGACAAGGGTCTGATTCTGAACCGTATTGGCTATGACTATCAGGCTACTGACAAGTTGAAAGTCGGAATAGCTGCGCTGTACCTAATGACTGCTGAAGATATTGAGTATGCTGACAATAACGGCATTATGCGCTCCAATGATAAAATTGGCATAGAGTTTGACGCATACGCCAGTTACAAACTGTTCAGCAATACAGAGGCAGCTATACAGTTTGGTTATCTTGCAGCTGACGATGCCATGGATTACTACGAGTTCGAGAGTGATGGCAGTTCCGATGAAGATGTTTATGTTATTAACTCCCGTATTCGCTATAAATTTTAGTAGATAAGTAGTTAGTGTCTTACATGTAAGTTGAAAAAAACCGGACTTTTAAGTCCGGTTTTTTTTTAGAACCAAGTTTTGCACCATTATTTGCTGTGGGCAGCAGCAGGCGAACCCTGTACAATTCACAGATATTTTGGTTTGGAGTAAAAAATTGTTGAACTATAGTCAAGTGGAGGTTTCAGTGAAAAACTTCAAATTAGCAGGTTTAGCCGCACTGATAATGCTGCTAACAACAGTGTTTGCCCATGCTGCGACCCATGTAACAGTAATGGAGCAGGTAGAGAAGGACTTCGCGCCAAGCGCCGGGGTGGTGGTGATGGCCGCAGGGGCGGATACGTACATCATTGATCTGGATGCCTCCAGCGGTCTGGTAGTGGGAGATCTGCTTGCAGTGGTTGAAAAGGGTGCGCAGATAGTGCATCCGGTAACCAGGCAGATCTTGGGCACCCTGGACCAAACAGTAGCTGTGTTACGTGTGACCCAGGTCAAAAGTGGCTATTCCTACGCCAAGGTGACTGGCGCACAAGGCGGTGCTACCGCCATTGAAGCAGGGGCGAACCTGAAGCGTTTTAGTAATCTCAGGGCGGTGTTTCGCGATGAAATTGGCGGGCATGAAGCTATGTATACTTCCTTGCGCCGCGCTCTGCCGCAATTAGAATGGCAGGATGGCATGGATGCCGCAGCGGCGGAGCTATCCTTTAATGTCACCCCTAACGGGCTGGAGGTGCGTGACGCTGCTGGCGCTCTGATTCGCGCGTATGCACCAGAGCCAGGGCATGGAGTTGGATATAGTGCCGGACTTGGAGGCGCAGGGGCAGTTTCTACGAATGCGATTTCAGTCCCCCCTTCTGCACGTCCAGCTACAAATCTTTCCATGGCAGCGCCGACCGCAACAGTACTGGTGACGGGGGTTGCTGCTGCTTCCCATCAGAGTGAGAAGAGCGACAGCGCGGTAAAATACGAAGCCGCTGGAGCGCAAACTTCATCAGCCTCTCGCACCTCAAGTGTGTTCAATATGGAATTTCCGCAGTTTGACAAGGTTGGCCAGTTTAAGAAAAAAACCGTGATGGCCGATTTCGAGCAGGTAGACGGCAGGCTGCTCCTGGCAACCACGGATGGTGGGGCAATTGATGTATATGCGGTGGGAGAAGGGTTGGAGCAAATTGCCAACGGAGACAGTACCACCATGGGACAGATCCTGGCGCTAAGTTGGTATCAACCCCAACGCGGAGAGGCGTATCTGGTTGTAACCGTATGGTCGGACAATCAGGTCAATACCGATCTGCTGAAGCTGGAAGGGAACAGTCTGAAGGTGGTTGTAAGCGGTTACGCCAAAATGGTAGCGGGTTTTGATCTTGATGGTGATATGCGTTCAGAACTACTGTTAGCGCAAGATTTTGATCGGGAAAATTTTTACGGAAAAAGGATACTGGAACTGAGTCTGCTTAACGGCACGTTTAAATCTGCTCCGGTTTCTTATATCTTACCAAGCGCATTCCAGATTTTTGGGGCATTGCTTACCGATGTAAGCGGTGATGGCCAGATCGAATCGGTGTTTGTGCGCAATCGGCGCTTATACATCTTTAAAGGCACCGAGCAGATATATAAATCCAGTAAAGAGATGGGTGGCTCGGTTTCGACGATAACGTACGATATAGATCCAGATGCAAAATATACCCTGATCAATAATGTCGGCTTAGAGGTTGCACCGATTGCTGCAGATCTTGATGGCGACGGCGTGAAAGAGATTGTTGTTGTGGCGGCAGATGGTAACATCATGCGCAGCGTCGGAGTTGCCTCGGCGATTGATCAGAGCTGGCTGGCGGTGTTTAAATATCAGGATGGCATGGTAATTAGAGGTACTATCGGCGATAAACTGGAACGCCCTCTGCAGGGGCTGGCTATTGCAAACGGGCAGGCGTATATGTTGGCTACCGATGTTGGGAGTCTTTTGGATAGTAGTGAGAGCAGTTATCTGCTTAGTATTCCACTCCAATAATAAATTTACGTTAAAAAAACATGCTACAAAGGGGGCACATGTGTGCCTTCTTTGTGGGGTGGCGCAGGTTAGGAATCGTGGCTTGAACAGGTAAGCCGAGCGCTTATATAATTATTTGAACGTGTAATCTGGTGTGTTATCCTCAAGCACTGCGGAGGGAGTATTTCGATGTGTTGCGTAGCATATAAGTCAGATGTTGGAGGTGGACGTGTCAGTTAATAAGGTGATTTTAGTAGGGAATTTAGGAAAAGATCCGGAGTTGCGTTATACTCCATCAGGAGCAGCGGTGGTTAATTTCTCCCTGGCTACAAGCGAGAATTACAAGGATCGTGAAGGAAAACGCCAAGAAAAAACAGAGTGGCACAACGTAGTAGCTTGGCGCCAGCTGGCTGAAATATGTGGTAAGTATTTGCATAAGGGTAAGCAAGTATATATCGAAGGTAAACTCACCACGCGCAAATGGCAGGGACGCGACGGCATTGAGCGCTACACCACTGAAATAGTTGCCGATACCATGCACATGCTCGGACGTGTGGGCGACAGCGGTGGCGGGGGAGGACAAGGTCAGAACTACGCGCGCAACGACAACAGTCGCGATGATTATTCTAACCAGGAACCCTACGCGCAGAATGACAATGAACCAAACGATTATCGGAGAAACGCTCAAGGTGCTCCTTCCCAGCAGGTACAAAGCCCGAATGTCCCGCAGGAGCCGTCCTTTAACCCGGATGATGAGATCCCGTTTTAGATGGACCCTTTTAGCTATTTGTTGAAATAGAAGCCCTTGTTCGCGCAGGGGCTTTTTTAATTTATGCTTTGTATTTCTAGGCAGATATTGTGCTAGTTCTTGTTACCCTCAGTTAAGGAGCATGTGGATATGGTTATGCGAGCGACCAAAATAGTGTGTACCATTGGGCCGGCATCGGCAACTGTAGAAACACTCGAAGCACTGGTGCGCGCTGGAATGAATGTGGCGCGCCTGAATTTTTCCCATGGCGATCATGAATCGCACCAAAAGTTAATTCAAGATATCCGAGCGGTGGCGAAACGCTTGAAGGAGCCGGTAGCTATACTGCAGGATTTATGCGGCCCTAAAATACGTTTGGGAATGCTGCCCGAAGAGGGGATTCGCCTTAACCCTGACGATCTTGTGGTGCTGGCTTCTTCTGAACTAAATGTTGCAGGGGCGCTCCCAGTGGATTATGCGCGCTTACATATAGACGTAAGTGTGGGGGCGGCAGTTATGCTGGCAGATGGTTTGATGGAGCTGCGCGTTGAGAAGATAAACGGCGCGCAGGTCGAATGCCGAGTTATCAATGGGGGGATTGCTTATCGGCGTAAAGGGGTGAACCTCCCTTGCAGTGATTTGAGTATCTCCGCTTTTACCGCTAAAGATCGTGAAGATTTGCGTTTTGGCCTAGAGCAGGGTGTTGATGTCGTGGCACTTTCATTTGTGCGCAATGCTACAGATCTGGATGAAATTCGCACCATGATTGCTGCTGCTTCTTATACCCCCAAGCTGGTAGCGAAGATCGAAAAGCCCCAAGCACTAGAGGGTTTTGACGCTATTCTGGAACGGGTTGATGGAGTGATGATTGCGCGTGGTGATCTGGGCGTGGAGGTTCCACTTGAAACGGTGCCAGTAATACAGAAGGATTTGCTGCACAGGGCACGTATACGGGGGAAGTTTACCATTACCGCGACCCAGATGCTCTCAAGTATGGTGTCCAGCCCTAGGCCGACCAGAGCTGAGGCCACAGATGTTGCAAACGCTATCTATGATGGTACTGATGCGCTGATGCTTTCGGATGAAACTGCATCGGGAGCGTATCCGGTGGAGGCAGCCCGGATGCTCGACCGCATCGCTAGAGCGACAGAGCCGCATGTACATATTGCTCTCGATATGGACACCATGGATGTGGAGGATAAAATAATGGTTGGGCATGCGATTGGGCGTGCTTGCAGTTGGCTTGCCAGAGACTTGCATGCTGCAGCCATAGTTGCGTATACGTGGTCTGGTCTTACTGCCCGGTGTGTGGCGCGTTATCGCCCGGATTGCGTAGTTGTGGCGATGAGCCCTGATGTGACGGTGTGTCGGCAGTTGAATCTTATTCGAGGCGTGAAGCCTGTTGAGGTTGGTGCCCTTGACAGTAGCGATGCGCTGTTTGTCACCGCTCGACGCTGGTGTTTACGCACTAGGCTGGCAAGTCTTAGCGATTGTATTGTGGTCACGGCGGGGACCCCTTTGTGGCAGCCAGGCTCCACCAATCTCATCAAGGTTATCGAGTTGGATAAAGGGATGGATGTTAGGTGTGATGATTAAGAACGCAATGTAAGGAGGTTATGGTGCAAGACAAACAACGCCAGATTATTGTCCAAGCGTTGCAGGATGACGACCAAGAAGTACGTCAGGCAGCGAGTCATGCCTTAGAGCTCTTAGATGTGTGTGCAGATCTGTCTGGGCTGCGTGCAACGCTGCAAAGCACAGATCGCCATGCGCGTGTCGCTGCGGTTTATACGTTAGGGGACATACCGGTACCTGAAGCTGGAGCTTTGTTGTTGGAGTGTCTGCAGGATCAGGATGTGGATGTACGGGCAGTGGCGGTGCAAATGGCAGGAGTGCGGCGCGAAAAAGGTGCTCTTGCAGCGCTGGTACGTTGTCTGAAAGATCCAGAGGCGGCAGTGGCTGTCTATGCGGCGCGCGCGCTGGCTAGATTTGAAGACAAGCGCGTGGTTCCATATCTGGTGGTTACGTGTGCTTCTCCCGTGGATGAGTTGGTATGTGCTTGTTTGGATACGTTGGGAGAGCTAGGCGATAGTGGTGCTTTAGATGTCGGGGTACGAGCAGCGGCGCATTCAAGTCCAGCGGTCAGGCTAAGTGCGGTCCGCATGCTCGGGCGCTTAGGGCAGTGTAATATTTAACCATGGCTGCATAAAAGCGCGTTGAATCGCAGTCAGAGCCATTCGTTTATGTCGATATTTTGCAGCGCTGGATCAACCTCACCAGCTATGCATGTAACGTCAGGTTCGAGCTGGTGGAGTAGAGGGTTTTTTAGCGTATTCCCCTCGCTATCGCGCAGGATGCGGATGGTGCTACTATGCGGATTGCGGATGTCGGCGTCGACAATAAGACCGATTTCGTTACTGACCAAGCGCACCAGACTCCCGACCGGATAGTGCCCCACAACATCGCATAGAACTTCAACATACTCGGGGTTGAGCTGGGTTCCGGCTAACTGGTGTAAAAGGCGTACCGCAGCGGCTGGAGAGCTGGGCTGGCGATAGGCGCGCAGGGTAGTGAGGGCGTCATAGGTATCAGCTACAGTGGCGATATCGACAAATGCCGTTGAGTTGCGATTTAACTGCGTCTGCGGGTAACCGCAGCGGTCATAATGGAGATGGTGACAGCGGATAATGTCTATAATCTCCGGACAGATATCATCCATGCGGGTGGCAATTTCGACGCCGAGCTCCGGATGCTTTTTTATCTTCTCAAGTTCCTGAGGATTTAAAGGTCCAGGCTTTTGGATAATGGCTTGGTCGATCCGCAGCTTCCCAAGGTCGTGCATCAAACTCCCAGTTCCAAGAATTTGTAGTTGAGCGTCGCTCATGTTGCACGCGCGTCCGATGGCGATGGCAAACACCGCCACATTGACCGAATGACAGAAGGTGTAGTCATCATAGTCTTTGATCATGGTTAGAGCCATAAAGGCATAGGGAGCGCGGGTGAGCTCTGTGGTGATGATGTCGGCGGTTTCAAAAAGCTTGCCGCTCGAAGGTGTTTCTCCCTTTTCAATCATGGCGCAGGTCTCAGCGATCGTTTGGATCGCACTTGAGTAGGCCTTACGACATGAATATTCCCCCTCTTTTTCCCCGGCATGAAGGGTGCGGATGGTGTCAATACCATGCCGGTGCAGGGTTGCTTCGAAATCCGAGTCTATCAATGCTCCGCTGTGAAGTAGTTCGATAAATTT
>CAYPNO010000034.1:0-14963 GCA_964411865.1 uncultured Desulfuromonas sp.
AGCTGGTGGCTGGAGCCACACCGACCCTAGCGGCACCGACGAGATGGGCTCCACCCTGCTTGGCTCATGGTGGAACGATCCTGGCGATAAAGATGGCTATACCATCTATGGCGGCGTGCGTTACGATATGACACAACAAGGGCTGAAGTTCGGTCTCGAATACAACTACGGCACCAAATACTGGATCTCCATGACTCCGGGCCACGACGATATGACGCAAGCCAAACTTGCTACCCGTGGTCATGTAGGTGAAGCATACGTAATCTGGGACCTGCCTGTGGGGCAGCTTCTCAGCGACAAGGCCAAAGCCTTCATGCGCCTTGGCTATCAGCACTACGAATACAACTACACCGGCAGCGGCAACTGGCTCGGAGCTCCGGTTGACATGGACAAACTTGACGACCCCCTTAGTGCGCAATTTTTTGCCCCTATCGAGCGCATGGATCAGGTATACCTGACTCTGGAAGCATGGTTCTAAAAAGAACGTTCATACTTATTATTGACACAAACCTGTTTAGTCGCTACATTAACCTTTAGAAGAGTCGATAGCGCAATAGCAAACGAATCGTTTCATGCGCAGCATTACACAACCCAAAGAAGGAGAACGCAACGATGAAAAAACTGATGGTACTGATTGTAGCACTTACGTTCCTGGCCGGTCTGAGCACTGCAGCACTGGCAAAATCATATTCAGGTAAAGTCACCAATGTTTCCGGTGATAACGTAACAGTAGATCTCGGCAGCAAGGCGAAGAAGTTCGAAAAAGGCGACAAAGTAGAGTTGGAAGCTAAGAAAGGCTCTAAGCCCTCAGCTGCAGGCTCAGCCCTCGTTGGTTGCTAGTTTAACCCCGCAGTTCATAGCTCCTGCCTTAATGGCAGGGGCTATGTTTCGTTAATAACTATAGGGAGAAATTATGAAGTCATTGAAAATCATCAGCTTGACAGCGATGGTTTTGTGCCTCAGCGCTAGCCTCGCTTTTGCTCTTGGAGCAGGAGTTGGGCGTGACGGCACCATCGCTGCCAAGCATGGTAAAGCTGAGAGCCTACAAGAACTCATCGACATGTACGATGTATCCTCATGCGTCGGCTGCCACCCGAACAACCACGAGGAGTGGGATGCATCACCCCACGCACGCTCCATTTACGGTACAGGGCGCGCTGCCGCAACCATGATCACCGCCATGAAAAATGGTTTTATGGCCTGGGAATACTCAGGGGTAGAATCCACCAAAGATATCAAAGTTGAGCACTGGATGGGTTGCATGAAGTGCCATCTGCCTCAATTAGCTGACGCAACTGATGCCGTTGCGGTTGAGCTCGCAGACACGTTGCTTGAGTGGTATGAAAACGCCATTGACGCTGCCAACGATCCAGACGACAAAGATGCAGTTATAACTAGCACCCGTCTGGCAGAAACCCTCACCAGTCTCAACATCAACTGCCTAATTTGCCACAACCGCAATGCTATTACGCACAAATGGACCGATGGTTACCCGCAGCACGATACCGTCTATGGCTACAATGACGGTGATCACATGGATGACCAATTCAGCAAGACCAAGCGCAGCCTCATCATGGACGAGGCGATCCTATGTGGGCAGTGCCACGGCATGGGCCCGAACTTGGAGTTGGACAATCCAACCCAGTGCGCAACTGCATACGGCACCTACATGTGGGGATACCAAGCTAATGGCGGGCGTGAAACCTGTCAGGACTGCCATATGAGAAAGAGCGGCCTTGGACATAAGATTCTCAGCTACTCCGACGAGACCATGCAGGAAATGGCGCTGGACTTCGAAGTGCAGGCATATGCCTCACAATGGCTTGATGGACGCAACCTGCGCCCTAAAACAATCGTAAAAGTTTCGATGGAAAACAAGACTGGGCACGGCATCCCTGATGGCTGACCGACCCCTAACCGACTGGTTCTGTCGGTAAAAGCAAGCACAGACGAAGATGATGAATTATACGATAAAGAAATAATCTACATGCCTACCCCTGCTCTCATGGCACGGGGCAACAATATGGGTCGTGGTCCCTACGAGAAGAGTGGCATCTTCGAGGACACTGCCCTGCATCCTGGACATAAGGTTGAGGAGCGTTTCGAAATTTACTTCCCAGTAGACGAAGTAGACACACCTGACGGCAAAACCGCTCAAGTTGCCGAAGAGCGTTCTATGGATGTGGTTGTACAGCTATGGTACAAGCCGTTCGGCAACATGCAACAAGCCGAACTGTGGCGCGAGTGGGAGCAGACTATCAGCCTGGACGACAAGGCTAAGCCCACCACGTATTATTCCGGCAACAAGGAGTAACAGCGCACAATCTCTACCTGTTATACATAGGCAAGAGGGAAAAGGCCGGTCATATGACCGGCCTTTTTTATGCACCTTGTCTGGCTACTCTACCCGAATTATCTATCCGACACAGGTTCAACCAGGGCTGGATTAAGGTACTGATTGAACAGACGCCGCAGCGTGGAAGTCTGCTCTTGATATTCTGTATAAAAAAGTTCCTCCGCAGGACGTGAAGTGCCGCTGCACCCCATTAAGCGTGCAAGTTTACGCAGATTATGCCGGTCTGTAGCTATTTCGCTTATCGATTGATCGTGCACTAGGCGAAGTTTATTTTCCAGACGGCGCAGATAAGCGTACCCGCTGATCAATTTACGGCTGACATCTGCGGGGAGGAGTTTTTCCTGCCGGATCATCTGAAGCGCCTTCAGCGTATTGGGTTGACGAATCCGCAAATACTTGTTTCCATGCTTAAGTTGGATATATTGGGTGAGGAATTCTACATCCACCAGCCCACCACGTCCGGTCTTGATGTTGAGGTGCCCACCATCTTCCCTTGCAATCTCTTTTTCCATACGCTCGCGTAGGCGGAATATTTCAACACGCAACTCACCGGGCACTTCGGCCTCCCAAGTGATAGATGTGTTAATTGTTTCAATCCGCGCTAGCATAACAGGGGAACCAACAACAACCCTGGCCTTCGTCAAGGCCTGGCGCTCCCAAATCTGGGCGCGAGTGCGGTGGTAGTCTTCGTAGGCTGCCAAACTGGTGACCAGAGGGCCTTGATTGCCCGAAGGGCGCAGGCGGGTATCAATTTCATACACCCTCCCTTCACTGGTCATCAGAGTTAAAACTGAAATAATACGCTGGCATAGTTTGGAAAAAAATTCCTGGTTGGTCAGCTGTCTGAAGTTGTCCTCAGGCTCACCAGGAATAGGGCGCGTATACCCCCTATCGCTGAATAAGAAGATAATATCCAGGTCTGAATGGTAGTTCAGTTCTAGTCCCCCTAGCTTTCCCATTGCCTGTACCGCAAGTTCCGCTTCAACTAAATTCCCATTCGCGTCGTAATAATGCGGAGCACCAAAACGCTTAGGCATCTGGGCATGGGCTATCTTCAGCGCCGCTTCGAGACAAACACAGGCTAACCCGCTCAGTTGATTAGGACCAACCCCGATTACGGTAGAACCTCTAAGATCATTCAGGGCGATGCGCAGAAATTCTTCATTGCGAAAACGCCGCAGCGCGTCCAACTGCACTTCATAGTTATCGACATATCCTTCCAAACGTGTCTGCAGTTCAATGCGCTGCCGTTCTACGGTTTTATAGCTTTCGGCGTAAGCACTCGACACCAGCGAATCAAGCAATTCAGGATGCTGAATAAAAAAACGTGACAGCAGTGTGCTGGTACCAAACAATGAGATCAGGATGTGGATAATCTTATGGTTTTCTGCCAGGAGCGCGTAAAAAGTGCCACGCGCATGGAGACTTCGTAGAAATTTTTCCAGATAACGCAGGGCCATGTCCGGTTCAGGAGAACTCAAAACTTCCTGCATCAGTAATGGGGCGATACGGTCATAATATCGCCGCACAGGCCTGGTCATGGGAGGCCCCATGGTTCCTTCGCACAAGCGCATCAGGGAATGAAATGCTGCGTCCACTTCGACAAAACCGTTCCCCTCAAGAATACCTCTGGCCACGTCAGGATCAGTAGTGTGATCGAAGAGATAGCAGATTTCTGTGCTGATTTCTTCACGTATTTCATCTTCACTAGAATAGAACAAGTCACGGTATAAGCGGGTTACATTGCCTCGGTGCAGTTCAAGCTCAGATCGAAACGCGGCGGCATCGGTAAAACCACAGCGACGTGCCAACAGGTGCATTGCATGTTCACCGTTGGGTAAACTATGGGTCTGGCGCTCCTGAACCACTTGTATGCGATGTTCAACGGTGCGTAAAAATATGTAGGCTAGGCGTAAAAACAATGTCTCCTTTTCGCTTAGATAACCCTCGGCATGCAAAAGATGGAGAGCTTTAAGCGAACTGCACTCACGCACACGGGGGTTCTTGCCTGCATACACCAACTGTAGAGCTTGAATGAAGAATTCTATTTCACGTATCCCACCACGCCCAAGCTTAAGATTCGTTTCGCTCTCATGCCGTTTAGTCAGGCTACTGTCGATCTTCATTTTCATCTGCTTAAGATCTTCAACCATTCCGTAGTCGTGATAACGTCGGTAGATAAACGGTTCAAGCATTTTCAGAATACGCTCGCCCAACTCGATGCTTCCAGCTACGGGACGCGCCTTCATCATGGCACTACGCTCCCAGTTCTGCCCCCAACTTTCGTAATAAGCCTCTGCTGCCGCCACTGAACAAGCTATCTCTCCATGGCGACCGCTGGGTCTCAGATCCAGATCCACTCGAAACACAAATCCGTCTTCGGTAACCTGATTGATGGCACGCTTCACCATCTCCGCAAGCTTCACAAAATAGCTATGTAGATCAATGCACGAGTCTTTGCGCCCGTCAACTCCACTAGTGGCTCCATAACTGGAGGTATAGTAAAAAATCAAATCAATATCTGAAGAAAAGTTAAGTTCATTCCCTCCTAGTTTGCCCATCCCCAACACAGTAAACTCCGCCACTGCGCCTTCACCGGGTGAAGGATTGTCTAGCAGGGGAGTCCCGTACTCACGCTGCAATAAACGTTCACAGAACGACACTGCTATCTGCAGTGTGGCTGCAGCTAGGGAGGACAACTCTGCCGTTACATATTCCAAGGGGGCATCGAGGCTCAGGTCTAGCGCCCCGATGCGCAAGAATTCCCAATACTTGTACTGGCGTAGAACCTGCTGCAAGGAGGAAAAATCATCGCGTCCTTCTAGCATTTCGCTCAGGGCATAAACCATCTGTGCGGTGTCTTTGACTGCAAAGATATCTGCTGCGATAAACAAGGAAGGAAACACATGCGGATAACGACAGATAATATTGGCAAGGAAGCTAGAGGCTCCGAGAATAATCAGCAAAATACGCCGATTGTCCACATGCTCCAAACACTGACACAGTTCGGAAGGCTCAACCTGTTGCGCACACCTCTCCAGATTATTCAACGCCATATCTGGATCGGCGCACTCCGTAGCTTGTTTAACCGCAGCAACAACTGCATAACTGCACGCAAGACGTTCCTGCAGCAGGAGGATATTGCCACAAGAACGTTCTGGCTCGCAAAATCCAGCCTGGTCGCATAGCTCTGAAACCCGAGCGCGAACCTCTCTACCTGCACCAGATTCAAGCAGTTGCGTCAATTCGACCTGCATACTCTCAAGCATCGACATTTTGGGACCTTAGCCCTTCCGTAATACCTCCAGAGAATAGCCATAGTCGCCGTGGGCCACCCCGCATTCGGTAATGATGGCGGTAATCAACGCTGCGGGAGTAACGTCAAAACTGGGATTGTAGACTTCCACCCCCAGCGGCGCTACCCGTCTTCCACCACAGTGTGTTACTTCGGTGTGATCACGCTCTTCAATGGGAATTTGACTTCCATCTGGCATGGAATAGTCGATGGTCGAGATGGGTGCGGCAATATAGAAAGGGATATTATGTGCTTTTGCCAGCACAGCCAGGCTATAAGTGCCTATTTTGTTTGCAGCATCCCCATTGGCAGCCACCCGATCAGCCCCTACAATGATGGCATCAATCCGCCCCTGCTGCATCATATAGCCCGCCATATTATCGCATATCAAGGTGACGGGGATATTATCGCGCTGCAATTCCCACGCGGTCAGGCGGGCTCCCTGCAAGAAGGGGCGGGTCTCATCCGCGACAACCGAGATATTTTTCCCCGCCGCGACTGCTGCTCGAATCACTCCCAGGGCGGTTCCGTAACCTGCGGTTGCGAGAGCACCTGCGTTGCAGTGGGTCAAAACGGTGGCACAGTCAGGGAGTAGCGTCTGCCCATGTCTCCCCATAGCCTGGTTGAGTGCCTCGTCCTCTACTGCAATGGTTTGAGCCTCTTCTAACAGACACGCTGCGATCTCTGTTGGAGTCGCGTTGACACCCCCGGCAAGTGCGCGACGCACCATACGCTCTAAGGCCCAAAACAGATTAACCGCTGTCGGGCGAGTCGCAGCGAGTTCGGCGCAAGCAGCAGCGAAACCATCCTTAAAATTCAATTTCGGCTCCAGCGCCAATTCTCTAGCTGCCAAAGCAGCACCAAACGCCGCCGCCACACCGATGGCGGGAGCACCGCGCACCACCATACTTCTAATGGCTTCTGCAATTTGGCGATAATCTGTGTATGCGTACCAGGTCTCTTCTGTTGGTAGCAGACGTTGATCCAGCATATGACAACAGCCATCTGCAAAATAGATCGGCCTTATCGGGGCTGATCCCGAGATTGCCCCTGATGTCGATGCGGTCTTCGGTGTTTCATGATTTTTATTGTTCAAGACTCTGCCCTCTTTTGTGGCTCTGCACGCTACTGGTCTGCCGTTAAGGGTTCCGTAATTTTTTGCACAGCAATTCATTTACCATGGCCGGATTGGCTTTGCCGCGACTGGCTTTCATTACCTGCCCGACAAAAAAGCCTAAGAGCTTGTCCTTCCCTGCACTAAAATCCTGTGCCTGTTCCGGATTGGCGCGGATAACCTCATCCACCATCGCTTCAATTGCTCCGGTATCACTCACCTGTTTAAGCCCCTGCTCCTCAATAATGGTATCGGCATTTTTTCCACTTTCCCACATCAGATCAAATACCTGCTTGCCAAGCTTACCGGAGATGGTGTTATCTCCAATGCGCTCCAAAATACCACACAGCATCTGGGCAGAGATCGGGATTTCATCTATATCCATCCCAGTTTCATTGAGCATACGCTGCACATCGCCCATAACCCAGTTGGCGCAGATGCGCGCGTCGGGGTGCAGGCGGGTACAAGCCTCAAAATAATCGGCTAGACTGCGCTCTGCGGTCAGGACTAGCGCCACTGCTTCCGGCAACTCAAACTGCTCTATGAAACGCTGCAGTTTAGCTGCGGGCAGCTCTGGCAGTTGACTCTTCACCCGGTCAATCCAGTCTGAGCCAATAACCATAGGCACTAGGTCTGGGTCAGGGAAATAACGGTAATCGTGAGCTTCTTCTTTGCCTCGCATGGAGCGCGTTGTGCCCATATCACTGTCAAACAAGCGCGTCTCCTGCACCACAGTGCCACCCTCTTCAATCAGTTCAATCTGACGCTCAATCTCGTATTCAATCCCCTCTTTGATAAAGCGAAAGGAGTTGATGTTTTTAAGCTCAGCCCTAGTACCCAAGGTTTTTTGGCCGAAAGGGCGCACCGACACGTTAGCATCGCAGCGAAATGCCCCCTCCTCCATGTTGCCACTGCATATATTCAAATAACGGACAATCTGATGCAGCTGTTTCAGGTAGGCAATGGCTTCGTCACTGCTGCGCATATCTGGCTCAGACACCACCTCAAGTAATGCCGTGCTCGCCCGATTCAGGTCTACCAATGACCCGACACCAGGTTCATCGCTGTGGAGCAGTTTTCCTGCATCTGCCTCCATATGGATGCGGGTGATTCCGATGCGGCGCTCTCCACGCCCCTCGGTCTCGATATTGAGATGCCCACCCTCGCAGATAGGAAGCTCAAGCTGGGATATCTGATATCCTGGAGGGAGGTCTGGATAGAAATAATTTTTACGCGCAAAGATTGAACGCGGGGCAATACTGCAATCGGTGGCTAAGCCCGCCTTTATGGCATCCTCGACCACTTGACGATTTAGCACCGGCAACGAGCCAGGCATGCCAAGGCATACGGGGCACGTGTGGGCATTCGGTTTACCGCCGAACGCCGTACTACAACCACAGAATATTTTTGTTTTGGTGGTGAGCTGAACATGCACCTCCAGCCCTATTACAACTTCGTATCGCTCTCTCATTGTTCTATGCAACCTTTCTCTACCGCCGGCTCAATCACACTATTAATGGAACACCTATCTTACTCCGTTAGGTTACAACTCCGGCTTGGCTTTGTGCCACTCACCTGTTTGCTCACAGGCATACGCAGTACCCAACAACCCTGCTTCGTCGAAGGGCTTACCCAACAGCTGAACCCCGATAGGCAATCCGGCTGCTGATCTACCACAGGGGATACTCAAACCGCATATTCCTGCGAGGTTAGCTGACAGGGTGAAGATATCGGACAGATACATCAGGAGCGGATCTGTCCCCTTAGCGCCTAGGGCAAAAGCGGGGGCGGGAGTCACAGGGGTGAGGATATAGTCTACCTTATTGAAGGCGTCAGTAAAATCCTGCCGGATAAGGGTACGTACCTTTTGCGCCTTCAGATAGTAGGCATCATAGTAACCGGCGGAGAGGGCAAAGGTTCCCAACATAATGCGCCGCTTGACTTCGGCGCCAAAACCGTGCGACCGGCTAGCGGTGTACATCTCTATGAGCCCTTTTCCAGGATCTACCCGAGCACCGAAGCGCACGCCATCATAGCGCGCCATATTACTAGATGCCTCAGCGGTTGCTACAAGGTAGTAGCATGAAACGGCATACTTGGTGTGGGGCAAACTCACCTCAACCACTTCAGCGCCGAGACTGCGATATACTTCAACCACATTTTCCACCGCTTGCTTCACCTCTGGATCAAGCCCGGGAATGAAGTATTCCTGCGGCAAGCCGATCTTCTTGCCTGTTACTCCCCCTTCTAGCCCTGCCAAATAATCTGGCACGGGGATATCCACCGAGGTTGAATCTGCAGGATCGTATCCTGCTATGGCTTGCAGCATTATGGCGCAATCGCGAACGTTACGTGTCAGCGGCCCAACTTGATCGAGAGATGAAGCGAATGCGACAACGCCAGAGCGTGACACGCGCCCGTATGTGGGTTTTAGACCTACCACACCGCAATGAGATGCAGGTTGGCGGATAGAGCCTCCGCTATCGGTACCAAGGCTAGCCGGCACTTGGCGCGCAGCAACACATGCGGCGGAGCCACCGGAAGAACCGCCGGAGACATGGCCTAAACTCCACGGATTATGCACCGCCCCGAAGGCACCGCTCTCACTGGTACTGCCCATGGCGAACTCATCCATATTGAGCTTCCCCACAATAACCGCACCCTGTTCCTTGAGTTTACGCACCACGGTCCCATCATAAGGAGGGCTAAAGTCGGCCAGCATCTTAGAAGCACAGGTAGTACGGATATCTGCGGTGATAAAGAGGTCTTTGAGCGCCACTGGGATTCCCGTCAGCATAGGGGCTGCTTCATGAGCCAAGCGCGCTTGCGCTAAACGCTCATCTGCCCGTTGCGCCGCCGCGAGAGCCTCCTCTGGGCATACGGTTATAAAGGCGTTGATGCGTGCATCGGTAGCATCTATACGGGTCAAGCAGGCTTTGGTAAGGGCTACTGAGCTTAATTCCCCCTCACGCAGCTGTTGGACCATTTCGTGGATTGTCAGATCAGTCAGTTCCATTTCTGCTCCATCTTTCTATTTAATCTTTACCTAGGTTAAATCTAGCGTAATTCTACATACCCAAGTGGCGGCAACAACTCCTTGTGCCCTACTCGATCACCTTGGGCACAGCAAAACAATCCTGCGCCTGCATCGGGGCATTGCGGAGGGCTTGCTCAACTCCGATGGAAGGGACAACCTCATCAGCTCTGAAAACATTCTCTAGAGGGATAGCATGCGCTGTAGGTTCTACGCCGTCGGTATCAAGCTCATTAAGTTGCTCTACGCGCGTCAGAATCGTATCGAGTTCATCGGTGAGAAGATCTAGCTCTGCAGAGGAAAATTCCAGACGGGCCAGACCCGCGACTTTTGCCACCTCTTCACGACTAATTTTTTCATTCATTTTGTGCTCCACCTTTTACATTATAATTAACGGTATGGTTCACGCTTTATCTCCACGCAACTACTTTCGATATCATCAATTACACATAAAACATCCCACGCACGCAGAGGACGATACATGAACCATTCACCTTTGCTCATAGATGCGAAATCAGCGCGGCGAGTCAACACTGCGGCGACGGGCTATAACCGTTTAGATGTATCACAAACACCATGTTTTATTCAATGAATTGATAGACCTTGCCCCATAAAATACCCCCCCCATCAGCTCCTAACATCCCGAGCATCTATACCGACACGAGAGGGAAGGTGATATGTTTCCAACGCGCTTTGATACTTGACAGCAATATACCCTGTTGCTAGTTTGAAGTTGTTGTGCGCGGTGGTCACCTAGACCTTACAGGCACAATCTCTAATCACGCCTCTTCATCGAATGGCCATACCATTGAAAATTCTTATTTGCGACAACTTCTCTCCTGAAGCTCTTGAAATTCTTAAGAATACTGAAGGAGTTACACTTGACTACCGCCCAAGCATCGAGCGTGACGAGTTACTAGACGCGATCGCCGATGCCCATGCCTTACTAGTGCGCGGTGGGACCATGGTGGATAGCTCCCTCCTAGAAGCAGCTACCTGTCTGCGCATAATCGCGCGGGCCGGAATAGGGGTGGAAAATATTGATATGCAAGCGGCTAACCAACTAGGGGTGGTAGTAACTAACACCCCTTCTGGTAGCACCACTACCATGGCTGAACACACTATCGCCATGATGCTGGCACTAGCGCGCCGCATCCCCCAGGCCAGCCAAGCAGTTAAGGATGGTAAATGGGACTCCAGCGCTTTCAACGGCTCTGACATTCACGGCAAAACTCTCGGCATTATCGGTGGCGGGAAAATCGCGCGGCGCGTGATAGAGTTCGCCCGCGGGCTGAGCATGGAAACTATCCTCTATGATCCATATTTATCCGCTGAAGTGATAAAAAATTTAGGTGCGCGCAAGGTCTCACTCAAGGAGTTGCTCAACTGCGTAGACTTTATGTCTCTGCATGTGCCCTTAAACTTGGAGACTGAAGAGCTGCTCAATGCCACTGCGTTTAAGCGCCTGAAACGCGGATGCTACTTGATCAACTGTGCGTCTGGACGTCTGATTCATGAGCCGGCGCTCATTGAGGCCCTCAAAAATGGGACCGTTGCGGGTGCCGCCTTAGATTCCTTTGCGGTAGAACCTCCGGACGTGCACAACGAACTTCTGCAGAACCAAAAGGTGATCTGCACCCCGCACTTGCGTGCCGCTACTGTAGATGCGCAGATAAACGTCACCAAGCAGGCTGCGCTGCAGGTGCTAGACTTCCTCAAGTGTGGTGCAGTGAATAATGCCCTCAATGTACCTTCCGTTAACGCCGATCAACTCAAGACTCTATGGCCGTATTTGAACTTGGCCGAACGCCTCGGCTCGTTTTTGGCTCAATTGCTGAACAAGCCCTTTAACAGCATCAACATAGAGTATGCCGGCAACATAATTACTCACCCCACCGAACCTATGAGCATGGCGGCACTGAAAGGGCTCCTGACTCCCATCCTCGGCACACGGGTCAATTATGTAAATGCGCGGCACATTGTGGAAAAGCGCGGGATCGAAGTCACAGAGACGCGAACCAACATAACCAGCGGCTACTCCAACTCCCTAACGATACAAATCAAAGGAGATGAGGGGATGCAGTCAGTCACAGGGGCTCTTTTCATCAATCGCGAATGCCGCATTATCCGCGTGGACGGCTATCAAGTGGAGAATGTTCCAGAAGGCAATATCCTGGTGGTCAACAATCAAGATAAACCTGGAGTGCTCGCCTTGCTTGGAACTCTGCTCGAGCAGGCTGGAATTAACGTCGCCATGATGAATCTGTCTCGCCGAGAGAAAAGTGGAAAGTCAGTCTCACTTTTAACTGTTGACCAGACTATCCCCGCAAGCGTAATTGAAAAACTCCAACAGGATGCACGCATTATTTCAGCACGTCAGGTAACTTTGCCGCCCATAGCTAATGACCTTCACCCACTAAAGTACGGACCCTGTTAAATGAATCTTGAAAACCCAGGCACTGAAGCCATGATCCCCAAAGGGGTCAAGGATTTTCTTCCGATCAATGCGGTTAAAATCCACTATATTCAGGAGATGTTGCACAAAACCTTTAAGGCTTGGGGGTACCAGACCATTATTCCTCCCTCCCTTGAATTCCTAAGTGTCCTTGAACGCGGTCTCGGGAGCGATTTACACGGCTGCACCCAGCGTTTTGATGATCGACATAGCGGTGAACTCCTCGCGTTTCCTTCCGATATAACCCCGCAGATTGCGCGGATATTTGCCACCAGAATGCACGAAGCCCCCCTACCGCAGCGGCTGTGTTATTCGGGGCAGGTGTTGCGTCATACCGAACAACAGGCGGGGAAAAACCGAGAGATCTTTCAGTCTGGAGTGGAAATGATCGGCAGTGCGTCCCCTTCAGCTGATGCCGAAATGATAACCATGGCTCTCGAATGCCTCGAACAGCTTAACGCCCCAGACTACACCATCGATATCGGTCAGGTAGAATTCTACCGGGGGATTCTACAGGGACTAGAACTAACACCGAGGCAGAAGACAGTTATCGAACAGCACCTCCTCCACAAAGACAGTTCTAGCCTGAAGATGGAAATTGAAAACCTCAATATTACCTCAAGACAGGCCGATGAACTCCTCGCCCTGCCACGCCTGTTTGGAGGGCACGATGTGCTGGAGCGGGCGGCAACAGTGGTAAACAATGAGCGTTCGAAGCGCGCTCTGGACAACCTGCACCAAGTGATACGCGTCCTTGAACTCTACCAGGTTGATGAGCACATCACTCTTGACCTAGGGGAACTACGCGGCCTTGATTACTATTCTGGTGTTACCTTTCAGGGTTTCCTCAGCGGCTTTGGCGAAGCGATATGTCTGGGGGGGCGCTATGACCAGCTCACCGCCAACTACGGGCGGCCGGCACCAGCCACAGGATTTGCGTTCAACCTGCTGAACCTGCTATTTGCAATGCCCGACACTTTAGAACAGGCGGCACGTCCGGGCATCGACATCCTCATCAATGCAGCGGAACAACACGACAGCACAGCGTACAGCCTGGCACGGCACCTACGTAACAATGGGCTGTCAGTATGTACCGACCTCGGCGTCGAACCCTCGCCACAACAGCTGCGCAAACTCCATTGCCGCACGCTGATCAGTATCGATACCGATGGAGACAAAGCCAAGGTTTTTTCACTCAAAACTAAACAAACCCGACAATCGACAGTCACTGCTCTGCTCAGCGACCCGGTTGATATAAAATATACTCAAGGAGATAAATAACATGGCAAATGTTGTAGTCGTTGGCGCCCAATGGGGCGACGAAGGCAAAGGCAAGGTAGTTGACATTTACACAGAGCGCTCTCAGGCGGTGGTCCGCTACCAGGGAGGGAACAACGCCGGTCACACTCTGGTGGTTGGCGATGAGAAGACTGTGCTGCACCTTATCCCCTCCGGCATTTTACACAAAGGGAAAAAATGCATTATCGGCAACGGCGTTGTTCTCGATCCAAAGGTGTTTCTCCAAGAACTGGAAGGACTCAAAGCAAAAGGGTACCTGCAGGAAGAGTCACAACTGGTTGTCGACCGCAACGTTCACATCATCATGCCATACCATAAAGAGATCGATATCGCGCGCGAAAACAAGCCCGGTGAGCGGCGCATCGGCACTACTGGTCGTGGGATCGGGCCAACATATGAGGATAAAGTTGGGCGGCGCGGGATCAGGCTCATAGACCTGATCAACCCCGAACGTTTCAGCGCCAAACTCAAGGAGTTACTCCCGGAGAAAAACTTCTTCCTCGAACATTTTCTTAAACAACCCCCGCTGGTTGAACAGCAGCTTCTGGATGAATACCTAGCCTACGGTGAAAAACTTAAGCGCTTTGTGGGCAACAGCTCTGTATTGCTCGACGAATGTCGCGTAAAAGGGGATAACATCTTGTTTGAGGGCGCTCAGGGCAGTCTGCTTGACGTAGATCACGGCACCTACCCCTACGTCACCTCTTCGTCTACCATCGCTGGAGGTGCAAGTATCGGCTCAGGTTTTGGACCACGTTTTATTGACGAAGTTATCGGCATCTCCAAGGCTTATGTCACGCGCGTGGGAGAAGGCCCATTCCCTACAGAACTCGACGACGAGGTAGGTGAGCAAATCCGCCAGGCCGGTGCAGAATTTGGCGCAACCACAGGCAGACCCAGGCGTACTGGTTGGTTCGATGCCGTTGCTCTGCGGGAAGCAGTGCGTACCAACGGCCTCACAGGGATCGCCGTTACCAAGTTGGATGTGCTCGACAAATTCGATAGCATAAAGGTCTGCACCGCATACAGCTACAAGGGGGAGATGCTGCGTAACTTCCCGTCTGATTCGCATATTTTAAGCCAGTGTAAACCCGTGTATGAAGAGATCGACGGCTGGAATACCAACATAAGCGCAGCAACCACATACACTGAGCTACCCCAAAACACCCGCAACTACTTAGCTAAACTTGAAGAGATCTGCAACTGCCCCGTGGTTCTGGCGTCAGTTGGGCCACGCCGCGACCAAACCATCCAGATTCGCGATCCGTTCAACGACAAATAATAGATTATAAAGAGAAGATGTCTCATCGAATAGTTTTTATAACAAAAAAGGATTGACATCAAAAACAGCATCACGTATAACACTCCACGTTGTGAGCCGGTAGCTCAGTCGGTAGAGCATCTGACTTT
>CAYPNO010000035.1:0-14664 GCA_964411865.1 uncultured Desulfuromonas sp.
TTTATGAGGTTGGTATAAACACCCGAACAATAGATTGCCAACCTATTCTTAGCAACATTTGCATACAAGGAGGAACAGATGGCAGACACATTAGAAAGTAGAGTTCGATGTAAAGAATTGCTTAAGCTGGTAAAAAAGCCTGAGCAATGTATTGAGTATTTCAAGAATGGAATGAATGTCGGGATGTCAGGATTCACCCCAGTGGGATACCCCAAGGTTGTTCCTATTGCATTATGTGATCATGTTGAAAAGAACAATCTTCAGGGCAAACTTAAACTCAACCTGTTTATCGGCGCATCCATTGGAGCCGAGGTTGAAGATCGCATGGCAGCCAATGATATGATTGATCGACGTTGGCCCTATCAGACAGGCAAAGAGCTAGGCAAGGCTATTAACAGCGGTAAGATCCGCATGGGAGATAAGCACCTCTCCATGTTTGCTCAAGATCTTAAATACGGATTCTACACCAAGGACAGCGGTGGTGGACTGGATGTGGCTGTAATTGAGGCATCGGCCATAACTGAAAAAGGGGATATTATTCTTTCCGGGGCGGTAGGGACAGCCCCAGAAATTATTGACATTGCCGATAAAATAATTGTGGAAATAAATACAGGTCTGCCATCGTTTGAAGGTATGCACGATATTTACATGACAGATGTACCACCGTACCGCACCATTATCCCCATTACCGATGCCAAACAGCGTATCGGCACCCCCTGGGTCCCAACAGATAAAAGCAAGATCGTCGCCATCGTAGAATCCAAATTGCCTGACAATGGGCGTGCTCTACGTGGCACCGATCCGGTTGCCCAATCTATCGCTGACAATATTGTAGATTTTTTTGGTACAGAAGTTAAGGCGGGGCGTCTACCCAAGAACCTGCTACCCCTGCAGTCTGGCGTCGGCTCTATAGCCAACGCCGTAGTCGGTGGATTAACCAGTTCCCCTTTTGAAGATTTGATCGTTTTCACTGAGGTTCTGCAGGACACCTTCCTCGAATTCATGGACTCCGGCAAGTGCAAATACATCAATTGCACATCCCTGTCGCTATCTAACGAGGCATTCAAGGAGTGGTGGGAGAAATTCGACACGTATAAGAATATGGTGTTGATGCGTCCGCAGCAGATCTCAAACAACCCTGAAGTTATCCGCCGTCTTGGCGCAATTGGTATGAACACTCCGCTTGAATTCGATATCTTCGCCCACGCCAACTCTACTCATGCCGGTGGCACCAGAATGCTCAACGGTATTGGAGGCAGTGGCGACTTTGAGCGTAACGCCTACATTTCCATGATGCACTGCCCATCATGCCGTCCGAGTAAGACGGATGAATTCGGCATTTCCGGCGTTGTGCCTCATGTGCCCCACGTTGATCATACCGAACACGATATCGATGTTCTGGTTACTGAACAGGGTCTGGCAGACCTGCGCGGTTTGTGTCCAGTGGATCGAGCACGTTGCATCATCGACAAGTGCGCTCATCCGGCATATAAAGACTACCTCACCGACTGGCTTGACCGCGCCATCAAAGAGACCGGCGGGCACCATGAACCTATCCTTATCAAAGAGCCATATGATCTGCATATCAGTCTAGCGGAAAACGGCACCATGCGCTTCTGGGAGAAGTAACTATCCCCCGGCTGCTTTACATACCAAAAAGCCCCTTGGAAACAAGGGGCTTTTTTAAACAACGGCGCATCTGACGTAAGCCTCACCCCCCTGACACGAAAACTCCCGGGGCGCACTCAGCATTTTTTACGACTGCGGGGATGAGCTTTGTCATATTCTGCCAGCATTCGCTCACTGCTGACATGGGTATATTTCTGCGTAGTTGACAAGGAGACATGCCCGAGCAACTCCTGAATAGCACGTAAGTCTGCACCATTATCAAGTAAATGGGTGGCAAAACTGTGGCGCAAACTGTGTGGAGTCGGAGCAGATGACAGCCCTGCGCGCAGGAGGAGATTCTTCATGTGGCGCTGCACACTACGCTGGCTAAGTCTGGTACCGTAACGGTTCAGAAATACAGCTGTTTCGCCGCTCTTCTCCACAACAGCACGCTTCGCCAGGTAGAGCCGCAGCGCCTTTACTGCTTTTCCACCGACAGGAACTATACGCTCTTTGTTCCCTTTGCCCAACACTCGGACACAATTTTCGGCTAAATCTATATCGTTAAGATCAAGTCCGGTCAACTCACTTACACGTAGACCGCTGGAGTAGAGAAGTTCAAAAATAGCCAGATGGCGACTTTCCTGCCAGTCTGAAGCGCCGATGCTATCAAGCAGGTGGTACACCGCATCAATATCCATCACCACGGGCAGGCGGGTCTCTGCACTGGGGCGGCGTACAGACTCAAAAGGGTTTGACTGCAAACCATGGCGCTGCGTGACGTAGGCAAAAAAGTTCTTTAGCGCTGAAATCTTCCGCGCAGTAGTGACTTTTTTCACCCTTTGATGCAAGTCGGCAAGCCAACGACGTACGTGTATACGGGTAACTCCGGCAAGTAATTCGGCCAATTCTACCGACTCATCTTCATCACTACGTAAAAAAACGTAAAACTCTATTACATCACGCATATAGGCGCTTTGGGTACGCGGTGAAAGATTGCGCTCCACATCTAGATAGGTAGAAAAACCTTTAAGCCATGGATGCATCAGCCCACCTGCACAACCTCTTTAATCTCTGGCACTCGTTCCAGCAACACCCTCTCAACTCCCATTTTAAGGGTAACTGTCGCCATCGGGCAGGAACTACACGCCCCCACTAGTTTAACCCTAGCTACACCAGAATCGGTCACTTCAATCAGTTCGATATTGCCGCCATCGGCTAGCATAGTGGGCCGAATCTCATCCAATGCCGCTTCTACTTTCTGTACTAATGTCATATTAACCCCTCATCAATGTGGCGCTATCTCTGCGCATTCATAGTAAACTGGGCCGCAATATCTGCAACACTCCTGCTGCAGAGCAGACTTGGCTCCCCAACTCCACGCCCCTGAATCAAAACTTTAAAGGTATCCCCCATACCACTATCTGGAACAATAAGATTTTTAAGGGTCATGCGAAGTGCCATGGCCTCTTCTGGATTGGATGTTTGGGCCTGTAAACGTATCAGCTCTTCTACAAATCCCAGCCCCATTAAGAAACGATACTGCTCGGCAAAATACAGTCGAGTAAGTCCGGCACGTGCCCCAGTCTGTTCCAGCAGGGTAAAGTCGACATGGGCGGTTATATCCTGCTGCCCCACATGCTGATATGGATTATCGTTGGCGGTGTGTTGCGCATAACACATCAGGGTGCCAGCACGTCGGAACGGAGCATACAACTCCTCCGCCGGATAACCATAATCCACGGTTATGATAAAGCCGCGTTCCAAGATCTCTGCAACCTGCTCCATCCACAACGCGGCAGAGGGGCAAAGTTCGGCTCGATTCCCTTCAACGGGCTCTACACCGAGATTCTTGAAATGTTGTCTCAACACAGCGGATGCGGGAATCAATTTTTCCGCAAACCCCCCAGCATCCTCAACCACTCGCACCTCATACAATTTATTGGCATGCTTTTCCACCAGGTGGACGGGGAAGGCGTCAACAAGTTCATTGGAGATAAAGCAACCATGCACTGACTCCAACTGTTCTAGCTTCATCCAGCGTACACACGGGTGTTCCGCAAGGATATGAGCCTGACGTTTGCGATTATCTGGGCCTATCTCAACAATACAATAGTCCAGCGCTGCATACAGCACAGGTTCTCGCATCTTCAATTCGTCCAGCACATCTAGAGCCAGATGCCCTTCTCCGGCACCCTGCTCCACAACCGTAAAGGTTGGCGTGTCTAGGAGCTTAAACATCTGCGCTAACTGGCGTGCCAGCAGAGCCCCGAACACTTTATGCACGCTGGAAGAAGTATAAAAATCACCTTTTTTGCCAATGCGTTCACGCTGTTGCATGTAATAACCATAGCTGGGATGATATAGACAATGCTGCATAAAATCTGCGAAGCTGAGCCCTGCGTCATCATGCTTACGTATTTGCTCCAAAATAAAGGTATGCAGCTTACCTGCTGTCTGTTGTTGCATCATTATATTGGTTCCAACTTCCATTCAACGCTGCTACATATGCTGCAGCTTAAAAAGTCTCCGCTATTCAATGAAAATAGCATTAATGGCTATAAAGTCAGGCACGCGGCTAAAATGGATTAGCAATTGTCTCCCACCGCCTATCTGTGCAATGATGGCGACGCTCAAACGGAACCATCCACAGAAAACTTTCGGCATATTAACACACTGCGTACAGGAGAAAACAGCATGAACCGCCATCTTGCCCTGGAACTTGCCCGAGTTACTGAAGCAGCAGCGCTTGAATCTGGACGCTGGGTTGGCAAGGGAGATAAGATTGCCGCCGACGCTGCCGCCACAGCGGCTATGCGCCACGTTTTAGGCACGATGGATATCTATGGTACCGTTGTAATCGGCGAAGGGGAGATGGACGAAGCTCCCATGCTCTATATCGGAGAAAAAGTTGGCGACCGCGACTGCCAGGCAGTGGACATTGCAGTGGACCCCCTGGAAGGCACCACCCTGTGCGCCAAAGGAACCAACGGCGCTATTACCACTATAGCCCTTGCTCCGTCAGGTGGATTTCTCAACGCCCCAGACATGTATATGGACAAGATAATTGTTGGGCCGGATGGCAAAGGGATCATCGACATTGATGCGCCACCAGGAGAGAATCTCCGCCGCCTCGCGCAGGCTAAAAGCTGTAACATTGAAGACTTGACCGTGGTGCTGCTTGATCGCCCGCGCCACCATGAAATTGTGGCAGACATTCGCAGGGCAGGTGCATGTATCCATATGATCTCGGATGGCGATGTAGCTCCGGCAGTCGCTACCGGCATCGTGGACAGCGGCATAGATATGGTTCTGGGGATCGGTGGTGCTCCTGAGGGTGTCTTAGCTGCAGCCGCAGTCAAGTGTGCTGGGGGCGATATGCAGGCGCGTCTTGTTTTTACTGCAGATTGCGAACGTGAACGCGCTCCCACCATGGGGATTACCGACCCGGACAAGATCTACACTCTGGAAGAGATGGCAACAGGCGATGTGTTCTTCGCTGCTACCGGGGTCACATCAGGCGCGTTACTGCGCGGTGTCCGTTATACTTCCGGGGGAGCCCGCACCCACTCCATCGTGATGCGCTCCAGAAGTCGGACAGTGCGCTTTCTAGATTCATTTCACTATTTTGACCACAAGCCTACCCACTAAATGCCAAACTACAGCGGTGGGCACAACACTAAATAAAGCTGCCAGCTTGTTAATATAATGTGCAGTTGCTAAAATCACGACGTTTTATTCTTGCCACAGCATCAGGCTACGGCATCAGGCATTAGGGGGAAAGCATGGCTATTGTAACAATATCGCGCGAAATGGGTAGCGGCGGTTCTATCATCGCTAATGCCCTGGCAGATAAGCTCAAATATACCCTGGTAGATGGAGAAACCATCCTCAAAGAGGCTTCCAAGTACGGACTTTCTCAGGAGGCGGTTGCACGAGCGGATGAGAAACCACCCGCTTTTGTCGAAAGTTTGGATGCCAGAGCTGAAATAGATTTCCACCGCATCCAACAGATTATATTAGAGTATGCTCTGCGTGGAAATGTGATTATCTATGGTCGCGGTGGCCAGGATATCCTCGAAGGGGTGGAGAGCGTTCTAACCACCCGCATCATTGCTCCGTTTGAACTGCGCGTCGAGCGCTGGGCTGAGCGCGAGTGGCTTGATCCGGATCTATCCCGCATTCTAGTGCATAAGAGTGACCAACAGCGTGACGGATTTATCAAATACTACTTTGACCGTGACTGGAACGATCCATGCCATTATGATCTAATTATAAACACAGCTAAACTTTCCGAAGAGATGTCTATTGATCTTATCATCCACGCTTTGCAGGAAAAACACCTGCTGGAGCATCGTGAACCGTCTAAAGAGCGTCTGCGTGAACTAATTCTGCGTAAAAAAATCGAAGTTGAGCTTATCCGCTCCCCAGATATCGAGGGCTATCACCTGCAGATCGACATCAAGAACGGCACTATCCTCCTGAATGGGCATATTCATAGCAATGCTGAACGCGAGACGATCCACGACATTATTAACGCCCAGCAGCCAAACTATAAGATAAAAGATGAGCTCAATGTGTTTGCATACTATGTAAACCCCAAAGAGGTATAAGGCTTAGCTCTAGGGAAGAAACCTATGTAACTGTCCCCTACCAGCGCAGCGTAAAATAAGGAGCGACCAATATGCTGTATGTCATTCACTGCTTTGACCGAGAGAACCACCTTGAGCTGCGTCAAAAAATTCGCCCTGCCCACGTGGCGTACCTGCAGCAGATCGGTGCTGGAATCAAAGCCGCCGGTCCTACCTTGGATGCCAACGGCACCATGAACGGCTCGGTAATTGTGGTGGAGTGTGAAGATACCTCAGCAGCTCAAGAATTTGCCGCCAATGATCCCTATGCGCAGGCGGGCCTGTTTCGCGAGGTACTGATCCAGAGGTGGAACAAGGTGATCCCGCAGGAATGAGGACAAATCAACTTTGGCAAGTGCATAACTCCCAGTCACTATTTTAACCAAAACGGGCACCCCCCAAAGGATGCCCGTTTTGGTGTTGCTCAAGATGTCTAGCAGTGACGCAGCAAGAAATTACTTTTCAGCACCTTCTGCCATGAGACGGGCAATAGATGCGGAGAAAACCACCGGATCACGCGGCTTATCCCCTTCAAGTAACAACGCCTGATCATACAGCAGCCCAATGTATTCTTTAAGGCGCGTACTTTCCTTATCTGCAGCAAACACCTGCTTCATTCGCGCAATAAGGTCATGACTAGGGTTAACCTCAAGAATCCGCTGTCCTTTGGGTAACTGTTGCCCCATGGCTTCAAACATCTTCGCCATTTTGGGATCCAAGTCGTGCTCTCCGGCAACCAAACATACGGCGGAGTTTTTCAAGCGCCCCGAGATACGCACATCGGCAACCAGTTCTTTCAACTCTTCCTTCATCATCTCAAGTAGATCGCCAAATTCCTTTTTCTGCTCTTCTTTATCTGATTCACCGAGGTCGAGATCACCTTTGATGGCAGATTGGAATGGTTTTTCTTTGTATGTCCCTAATCCGGAGATGATGATGTCGTCAAAATCATCGCTCATAATCAGTACCTCAATCCCCTTATCCTTGAACACCTCAAGATAGGGTGAGGCTTCGGCGCTGGCACGGTCACCACCGGTGATATAGAAGATCTCCTTCTGCTCTTCAGGCATCCGCTCTATATAGGCAGCCAAGGTTGTGGTTTCACCCGCCTTGGTGTGGGTGGACTCAAAAAGAAGCAAGTCCGCTATGGTTTCGCGGCGCTCAAAATCGTGATGCACCCCCTCTTTGAGTATCCGCCCAAACTCAGCGTAAAACTCTTTGTATGCATCTGGCTCATCGTTCTTCATCTGCGCCAGGGTATCGAGGACCTTCTTAGTGATATTCTTCTTGATGACGCTCAGGGCCTTGTTATGCTGCAGAATTTCGCGACTGACATTCAGAGGCAGATCTGCAGACTCTACCACACCCTTTACAAAGCGCAGGTATGTGGGGAGCATCTCTTCGCAGTGATCCATAATCTGAACGCGGCGTACATACAGGGCTGGGCCAACCTTGTAATCCTGATAGAAGATATCGTACGGACGTTTTTTCGGCAGATACAGCAGCGCAGAAAACTCCGTAGTGCCCTCGGCACGATAATGAATAACCTTGGCGGGATCGGAAAAATCGTGTGAAACGTGTTTGTAGAATTCGTTATATTCCTCAGCGCTGATCTCATCCTTACTCTTCAGCCAGATCGCTTTGCGCGAATTGAGGGTCTCCTGCTCAATTTCCGTGATGGTTTTTTCTTCATCCTCGGGGTCCGGCTTGCTCCGGGTTACATCCATAACCACCGGATATTCGATAAAGTCTGAATATTGCTTCACCACCTTGCGCAGTTCATATTCCTCAAGAAACTGCTTTTCATCCTCTTTCAGGGTCAGAACAATATCGGTGCCCTTAGATTCTTTAGTAGTCTTTTCAATGGTGTAGGTACCATCAGATTCAGATGCCCATATAACCGCAGTATCAGCAGCGGCTCCGGCTTTACGTGTAACCACGCTAACCTTGTCGGCTACCATAAAGGCTGAATAGAACCCAACGCCGAACTGGCCGATAAGTTCTGGATTATTCTCTACCTCACGGCTTTCAAGCAGTTTGATAAATTCTTTGGTGCCGGAATGGGCAATGGTACCTAGAACCTCCACAGCCTCATCTTCGGTCATCCCAATGCCATTATCGCGCACGGTCAGGGTTCCGGCCTCTTTGTCGGCAATAAGTTCAATCTGCCACTCTTCGCCCCCTTCAGCCAGCTCTACATTGGTCAGGGCCTCGTAACGTGCTTTATCGATTGCGTCTGAGGCGTTAGAGATAAGTTCACGCAGAAAAATCTCTTTATTCGAATACAGTGAATGGACCATAAGGTCGAGAATCTTATTAACCTCGGCCTTGAATGTGTGTTTAACAGCGCTCATGGGTAGCACAACCTCCTGTTAGAAAATATATAAACGGCGTTCAGCCCCCAGTTCACTTCGGCGGGGTCATCACTTCTCTTGCGCGAAGATAATCACGCTGGATCGCCTTGTCAACCGCGCGGCGGCAAAACACGGGCAAAGCGTTCTACCGCAGTTGCAACATCTTCATGCTTTAAGTTACCAAAGGCCAAGCGCAGGTGTTGTTGCCAGCCCGGACCAAAGGCTTCACCGGGCAGGCATATCAAATCAGCATGTTCCGCTAGATGGCGCGCAACCTGCCAACTATTCATCTCGGGCCACGGATGCTTAACCCAAGCGAAAAAGGCCCCACTTGAACACAGCTCGAAATTGTGTTCGGCAGCCTTAAACGAAGAGCAGAAAGAGTCATGACGCTGACGCATCGATTCGGCGTTATGCTCCACCCAGCTATCAAGATGTCGACACCCCCAAGCAATTGCCAACTGGGTTAGGCGCGGCTGACATACCACCATACTGTCCTGAATCCTCAGGGCGCGTTTAATCAGCTCTGCGTCGGCAACAAGAGCACCAGCGCGATATCCGGTCAGAGCAAGGGTTTTACCAAATGACGCCAGATGGATGAAATTGCGGCCCCAGTCAGATTTATTGAACAACTGGTGCGATACCTGCCCCGGTGGCAAGAAAGCGTTATACGTTTCATCCAGAACGAGGGCGATGTTATGCCGTTGAGCACAGGTATATAATTGCTCAATCTCAGTCTGGGTTAGCACCCTGCCGGTGGGATTACTCGGGGTTACGATCACTATGGCGCGGGTGCGCGGGGTTATCTGTTTTCCGATTGACTCCCACAAGGATTTCGGTCCACCATCCAGCCCTTCTTTCTGCGGCTCTGCAACATAAACGGGGGTTATTCCTAGCGTTTCAAGTGCCATTGGATGATCAAAGTATGCCGGAGATTGGACAATTACTTCATCGCCACATTCAGCGACAAGAAGCATCGCGAGCCAAAAAGCCTGGCTGGCACCAATGCTCAGGCAAATATTATCTGCGCTCAAAGCCGTCGCGCCGGCGTAGTGGCGGTGATACCATGCCGCAACCTCGCAGCGAACCTCCTCCAGACCGTCATCCGGGGTATAGACCGCGACCTCTGGCTGCATTACCAGCTTCTGAAGATACTGGCGCAAGCCCTCTGCCGGAGGATAGTCCGGGATCGCCTGGCACAAATCAACCAAGGGGCGCGCTGATCTGTAGGTACGCCCCTTTATCCAGCTTTTCACTGTGGTTATTGGTGGCGTACCTACCTGTTCAATCCGCGCGGAATACTGCATCGATAGAGCTCCTGCTTTTAGTTACGGAAGGGTGCGGACACATTCAAGCACTAAGCGAGCAACAGATTCTAGATCGGCCACCTTGATATACTCGGCGGTGGAATGCACCTTGTTCATCCCGGTAGCGAGGTTGAGGGTAACAATGCCGTTGGCATTAAAAATATTGGCATCGCTGCCACCACCGGAACGCCCAACCTCGAGCTTCTGCCCTAAACGCTGTGCCGCCTGAGTCAGATACTGCAGGAGTGGAGTGTCCTTCGCCACCTGCATAAGCGGATAATCCGCTATTATCTCGCACTCCACCTTCGGGGTGAATGCATCATCATCTGAATTACCTGTGGCGGAATGTGCATAGTGCTGCGCTGCTGCATATAGAGAAGCACACATATGCTCAGTCTGCTGTTGCAGCCCAATCTGGCTAAAGCTACGCACCTCTCCAAATATCTCCACTTTATCCGGCACAATATTGGTAGCTTGCCCTCCGTGGATTATACCGATATTGGCCGTAGTATTGGTATCTATGCGCCCGAGTTGCATATGCTCAATGGCGCGAGCAGCGATGCGTATCGCACTTATCCCATGCTCTGGGGCGAGTCCTGCATGTGCGGCCCTCCCCTTTATACTGAACTTCAACTTATTTGCACATGGGGCACAGCGCGTAACCGTACCAACGCCGGAGGTATCCAGTACCAGCCCTTGGCGCGCCTTGAGTTTTGAAAAATCAAGATGTTTGACTCCAAGCAACCCCACTTCCTCACACACCGTAAAGGTGATTTCCAATGCTGGATGTGGAATTTCATGCTCACGCAAAACCTGCACCACCTCTAAAATCTGTGCTATCCCCGACTTATCGTCCGCGCCCAGA
Organism: uncultured Desulfuromonas sp.; assembly: GCA_964411865.1. GTDB lineage: Bacteria > Desulfobacterota > Desulfuromonadia > Desulfuromonadales > Desulfuromonadaceae > JAIVHC01. Next base: position 10,766 of record CAYPNO010000035.1, read on the forward strand.
ACAGTATCTCCGGCACTGGTAAAAATCCCACCCTTCAGCACCGGAGTAACTCCCACGGCCGGAGAAACTGTGTCCATATGCGCCGAAAGGAGCAAGGGCTCCCCACTGTGCTTATATGCGGAAATCCGAGCAATAATATTGCCACTCTCACTCCCAGTGGCTGCAGCGCTAGAATCTATCTCAACCTCCGCACCCAAAGCCTCCAGACGCTTGTGCAGATATGCGGCTATGTTTCCTTCATAAAATGACGGGCTTGCAATCGCGGCCAGAGCCCTGAACTCTTCACACAATCTGTCGGTATTAATCATTTTCTCCTCTGACCTTTCATTATCTCCATTGTATCCATGACAAAACACCGCCCGGGGCTTTGATACCAGCCACAGTAGCAGTAGACATAAGGAATCGCCCTCTGCTACTATCATGGATTAAGTTAAATGTTGAGAACATATGTTGGAAGTCCGCCGCTGAGAAATTCTGTCAGCCGTGGAGCCAGCCCCCGCGACGGTTAGTTCAACTAAACCATGGCAGAGTCGGATAAATCCGGTTCAGTTCTCCGCCTCTTCAACAAAGGGAATTCAACATACATTATGAACATACGCCACCCCAAAAGATACAAGGGCAATCAGCCTAAGAACCGACACCAGTATCAACTCCCCTCAACCAAAAAGAGGAAAGCCGCGCGCCGACGTCAGGGCTTTATTCTGTTTGTCCTTATGGCTGCAATCGCGGTGTTCCTCTACTTTGTCACTCAGGAAAAAAACCTGTATGCACCTGAGGTCCTCAAAACCTCACCCCCCCAAGCGGTACAACCAGTGATACTTGAGGATCCGCCGCCGCAAACAATTATAGAAGCGCAGCGTGACACCATAAGCTGCACGGTGGAAGCAGGTGAAACAATCACATCTTTACTGAGCCATTATTTCACCCCTGCAGAGATCCTGATAATCGCTCAAAAAGCTGAGCCGATTTTCCCCCTACATAAACTCTGCGCTGGGCATCAATACAGTATTGAGTTAGAAAACGAAGAATTTATTTCGTTTAAATACGATATCGATACAAAAGAGCAGCTGCTCATCGAAAAACAAAAGGGTGAAATCAACGTCGAACGCAAACCTATTCGCTACGATATCGAGGTTGAAAGTGTCGGCACCCAGATTGAATCAAGTCTGTTTGGCAGCGTCGCCGCCATTGGTGAATCATCAGAACTAGCTTTGGATATCATGAATATCTTCGCCTGGGATATCGACTTCATCCGCGATATCCGCAGCGGCGACTCATTCAACGCGGTGTTAGAAAAGCGCTATCGCAACGGCAAGCTCGAAGGTTACGGCAACATCCTCGCGGCGCATTTCAACAACCAAGGGGATCACTATTTTGCCTTTTACTATAGCGATGGCGAAACAGCAGGCCATTATAACGAGCAGGGTGAAAGTTTGCGTAAAGCCTTTCTAAAGGCGCCGCTGTCATATACGCGCATTTCATCGGGATACACCAACCGGCGCTTTCATCCGGTGTTGAACGAATGGCGCCCCCATCTCGCAGTAGACTACGCCGCCCCCACTGGAACGCCAGTAAAAGCTATCGCTGACGGGGCGGTGGTGCGTAAAAGCTACGACCAAAACAACGGTAACATGATCCGTCTGCGCCATCCAAACTCCTACGAATCAACCTATATACATCTAAGCAAATTCGGAAAGGGAATAAAGAAGGGTTCCAAGGTAAAGCAGGGAGATGTTATCGGGTATGTGGGCAGCACCGGCCTGGCGACAGGCCCTCATCTAGATTTCAGGCTCTTTAAAGATGGTATGCCAATCAACCCACTGAAACTAAAATCAGCCCCAACCAACCCAGTGCCGGCACACGCTAGAGGTGAATTTGACTCCTTGGTTACGCAGATGCGCCAGAAGCTCACACTAGAAACAGACAATGTCCACGATTCGGCTGTGGGCAGGACGGCAGCGCTGAAGAACACCACCAACCCGCACAGTACACTGTGAACTACCTGCTCCACCTGCTGCTATCAGAGCCGGAGGATGACTGCTATGTGGGTAACCTACTGGGAGATTTTGTCAAAGGCACATTGGAATCTCATGCGCACAACTTCAACTCCGCAGTGGTGCGCGGTCTAAAACAACATCGGCGCATAGACAGCTATGCTCAGCAGAGTGTGATCTTCAAGCGTAGCTACCAACGTCTAGACAAAAGTTATGGCCTTTATCGGGGTATCATGGTGGATCTTTTTTATGACCACTTTACCGCGCGCCACTGGCAGCATTTTCATGCGCGTCCTCTAGCAGAATTCGCCCGCACGACGTACACGCTCCTAAACACCCGCACTGACCTGCCACCAGCCTTTGCGCGTGTAGCCGCGCGCATGCGTGATCACAATTTGCTGGTTGCATATACACACCCCCTAACCATAGAGCGCGCCCTGAACCACATCAGCACCCGCGCCAAAGCGCCGGACCCTCTCCGTGGTGCAATCAGAGAACTACACCGTAACTACAACCAATTAGAGCAGGACTGCATCGGCTTTATTCAAAAAGCCATGGCGTGGACAGAACTGCACCCGCTATGGCTCAACCACCCGCATAAAATAAACGCTGATATAGATATTTTGCTGCCAGAATAAGCAGATGAAAAGCTGACCAGGCTTTGAATAACCTTTCCCGTCCAACCCTGCCGCTACCTAACTCGCCCATTCTCAATGATGCTACGCCCTTCAAGATAAAAGCGTTTCTCATCTGCCTCCCCCATCGAGAAGGTTTTACGTGGTAGGGCGCCATCCTGCACAATGGTACGGAAAAAGTCATGCTTGGAGATAGGGGGCAGATAAAAACCCGCGCAAGCGGCACGTGAGCCTATCTGGGTAACACTTTTGGCTCCGTGGATATAGTCGATCCGCACCTCTTTACGCTGTCCCAGATAGTTGTCGAGAAAATCCTGCAGCGAGCCTACCGCTAAGGTTTTATGTGGATTTTGGATCCTGAGCAGGTAATAATTTCCACTTATGACACAGCCACAGCAGTGCTCACTTCCATGTTCAGCCGCGCTCATGGCCGTCAAACAAGCGTCCGCATCTGGCTGTGGTTCCAGGCCGCATTCCATACCGCCAGCACTGAAAAAAACCTGCAGCGCTTGGCGTAAGTCAGCAACATCCACATTAAACAACACCCGATGGATCGCTTCGAATTCTAGACCAGGATCGTGAATATTCACTAGCTCCACCAAGGCATAACGCGCTGGGTGCTCCATCACCGCATCGCGATCAGGTGCTTCTCGCTTGATCTCCTCCCACAGCGCTTTAGCCGTGGCAAAGGAGTGATTACCGTCCCCCATGGCATACAGCATGACATCTTCATGCCCTGGATACTTGCGCTGATACACCTGTGGGTCGGCCAGAGCATCAAGGGCTTGCGCGACTTGCTGGTGCAGTTTCGGGTCATCCACGAGATAACCGTTCAGGTGCCCCCCTGCACCATATAAGTCAAAATTGTAAATCTGCTTGAGCTTTGCATCAAATAGCGGCTCAATTACGGTTTTAAGTGGATCATCGATCAGAACCATAATATGGGGTAATTCCAGCGGTGCATTGCGCCTCACCTTGATGCGTGGCGGCAGACGATCCATGATGGTTCCCTCTGTGGCACGTATCAGAGAATGTGCCCCTTTGTTGTAGTCGTAGCACTCCAGATCCAGCGCCACCATCAGCCCCTTACGCTGCGGCACTATTGCTGTACTGCGCTCTACCAGGATAAAGGCAGGCTCATGCTCGATCAGGGTCCCGTCCTGCATACATGCACGCATAGTGGCATTGATCTGTTCAATTCGGCTCTCTACATCTGAGTCTTCCAGATAGACCTCGGGCAACGTCATCTTTAAAGTGGAAGGGGCAGGCC
>CAYPNO010000036.1:0-14649 GCA_964411865.1 uncultured Desulfuromonas sp.
ATTGGGGCAAATAGTATGAGAGTACTTTGACATCGGTGCATATATGCGCAGAAAAGTCCTGCTGCTCCTCGTAGGCGCGATAATCGGGGATGGAGTCGCCGCTGTGCAAGCGGTAAAACTCACCGGGAGCGCTGTGAGCAAAAACCAGGAGCAGGCGTTCTAGCGCATGGGCAAGGGTGCCATCAGCCGCGATGGGCTCGGCGGGGAAATCGTGCCAAGCTAGCGGTAGAGTCAAAAAATCGCGGACGCATTCAGTACGGGCCCAGAACATCGAGCCTTCGGAAAACTCCACCACGGGGTAATCGGCGATATCGATGTTAGAATGACGCCGGAGAAGATCCGCTGCGAGGGGATAGTTTGCCGCCCACCCAGAGCGATCTTTTAAAATTTGGGTCTGCCCTTCTGGATATACCAGTTTTGCCTCAGTCTGGAGCAAATGGATGATTTGAGCTTGGGTCGAGGGTGCAGTTTCCGCCTTGCCTAGAAGTAGATCGAGAATTAAATTACACCAGTCAGACAACTCGACACAGTGGGGACTTTTTTTAGTGTGAAAGTGGGCGATGATGTCGTATTTAAGCAGGCGCGCGGAAAATTGGATAAGCAAAGGGGCGATATCGCGTCCGCAGTTTGGCACCGTTTCAACTACGATCTGAGCAGGATGGTGCGCTCTGGGCAACTCAGCGCGGATCTGTTCTTTGAGCGCAGCGCAGTCACACCCTTGTGGTACTGAGACATACAGGTCATAAGGGTATGGTGCGCCGCGTAACCTGGAGGTGAAGTTTTCCAGCATGTCTGGATAATACAGGTGCAGATGGATAGCTATGCTGGCTGAGTCACCACTGGAGGAGTCGATAGTGGGACAAATATCTGCAGAAGGAGCACAGGCTGTTGCGCTGGTATCCAGGTAGTATGGCACAACCTTAATTGGAGAGGGCTGACCCTCCTCGTTCCAATATGGTTGCGGTGGCACGGACCCAGTGATCAAGCTGTGACGTAGGCGGCGTTTCACTCCAGCCACCCCATCGCGGCGCAGTACGTGAAACACTTTTGCACCTGTAGCCTTGAGACCACCAGCATCACGGATTTGACGTAAAACTACCGCCCAAACGCGGCGCAGGGTGCGGGCTGCCGTACCGACCCTGCGTACTGGGGCAGTAATGCGCCAACTGCGGCTAGCCTGCATTGCGCTCAGGGTCTGCGCCATGAGGTCTCGCTCGTGCTGATAGTGTTGCAACTGTTGTTCATGCCGCGCGAGTTCGACAGTATATTCTTTTAATTGCGCGTCGCGTTCCTGGATCTGATTCTCCAGTTGCTCTCGGTGTTGTTTTTCTGCTGCAAGTTGGTGAAAATACTCGTCTATGGCACGCCTCAATGGGGGAATTTCAGCACGAAGTTCAGCAAAATCAGCACGCAGTTCAGCAAGATCGTAATGCGCCAATTGACCTGAACCGAGGGATGCAAAAAAACCGATAATGGTCTGCTGGTGTTCCGAGCCAGGGGATAACCATGCATGGGGGCCTACTGTGGGAGCATCCTCTGCAGGTGGAGTTATTTTCACCACTCCTAAACCGTTGCAATGGAAGAACTCAAGATGTTGAGGGTATTTCTGTTGTAGCTCCTGCCAAAACCTCCACACTCCGAAACCTTTCTCGCGCACATTGGTGTCATGCAGCATAACCACCGCACCAGGGGCAAGTTTGGGCAACCAGGTTTCAAAATCGTGCTTAACAGCCGTGTATGAGTGGAGACCATCAATATGCAACAGGTCGATTGAGGCGGGAGCGAAGGACTCTACCGCCGCATCGAAGGTGGTACGTAGCAGCGTTGAAAATTTGGAGTAACGCGCCTGATTATGCTGGGAAACGTAATCAAAGACATCTTCACTGTAACGGCCAGCGTGGGCATCGCCCTCCCAGGTGTCTACTGCGTAGCATTTGGTTTGCAGGTTGCTGTGCTTTACCGCCTGGCAACAGGCAAAGTATGAATTGCCGGAGTGGGTCCCCAGCTCGACAAATACCTGCGGGCGCAGTTGCTGCACAAGCCACGCGGCGAACGGGAGATGCCCGAGCCATGCGGGGGGGAACTGCGTGGAGGCCGGATTGAACAATGCTGCTTGTACCAAGCTGTTGGAGTAAGTTTGCATAAGCTATACTGCTGTTCCTGTCTGGAGGCGAGCGACATGCAGCAGAGCAATGCGTTTATTATCTCAAGTGCTCGCCCGCCTCTACAAAAAGGCGTTCTCCCTAGGGGTGAGAACGCCAAAGATTAAGGTTTTGGTGCTTGGGTCCAGAGGTGCTCAAAAATATTCCACTGCCACCACTGCCACGGGGCTTGGAGCACGTCTTGTTCCAGTTCTGCTACCGCCGCAAGCAGCGCTGCATGCGGGTCACTTGGCAGGGGGCGTAATTCAACCACACATTTTTGCCCATGTTCTCTTACGCCAGCATAAATAATTCGGGCACCTGTTTTTTTAGCTATGCGCTCAATCCCCTGCGCGGCGTGGATTTCCCCGCCAAGGAAGGGGGCAGGGATGGTGCTGTTGAGATCCGGTTGCTGCAGATCAAACAGAATTATCATGGTTTCGCCGGCTTGGAGCGCGGCATACAGTGCTTTGGGAGAGTCTCCGGTTGTCAACCATCGACCTCGGGCAGCCTCGACTATGCGCTTCATTTTAAAGGCAAGGTAGCGACGATCGACAGGGGCAAGGTGGGGGTTACGTTCGTCAATGATCTGCGTCAACATGCCGATCTTCTCGCCAGCGCAACCTATGGCGGTGCTCAATGCGACAGGGCGGCCATAATGGCCCATCGCAACGATGACCCCCTTCCCCGCTGCCTGAGCTTCTTTAAGGATATCTAGATTCGTCAGCGCATAGACCTTGTCGTTGTTCTGGCGCACAATTCTGGGCAACAGGTAGATATCTAGAATCTCTCTCGCCATCAGCTCGCAGTGCTTGCGCCAGAACAGTTTTACCTCTTGTTCAGACGGAGGTGACGGCTGTTGCTGGAGCCCACGCTGGTAGGCCTGTTTATGCGCGCTGTTAAAGCGCGACTGGAAGCGCGCGATATAGGTTACCGCTCGATAGGCCAGGCAGTTCGGCAATAAGGCGATGGAACGATATAGAATAGCGTAGCGTAACCACTGAATAATTTGATATTTTTTCATGCTTTAAGTTCGTTGCTCCATAGGTGGGGGATGGCAACGTACCCTTGGGTGAGGTCGTTTTGACGTACGCTTAAGCGCGCTATTTTCTGGACATGTTCATACGCATGGATACCGCGCTCACACAACAAAAACACATCAAGGTCGTATTCCCCTTTTAAGAGGGGAAAAGAAGGGAATTGAATATTTACCACGCTGTTCCCCTCGGGGTCGCGCGCGATTTGAAATCCATCAATATGGGTTCCGGCGCTGGTAATATTGGTGCGGTTGCTATCCGTCAGCAATACCCCCACTTGGGGGACAGGTATCGAGGGGCTGGATTCAAACTCAATCCGCACGGTTAAACAATCCTGCTGACTGACCAAGCTCGGCCCCTCGTTGAATGGAATACCATTCACAAAAACTGTGGTGGAATGGAAGTGGACCACCTGCCCTTCAACCTTGGCGCGTGGCTGCTCCTTTTCTGCGCTGTCAACTAGCAGGTGAGCTGTGGTCTTTGCGCTCAATTCACTGCTGTAACTACTGATCACGTGGCGGGTCTCCCCTTGGGCACGAATGTTGCCGTTCTCCAACCAAAAAGCGCGGTTGCACAGTGCCTCAATTTGATACAGAGCATGCGAGCAAAATAAAATAGTGGTCCCAGCTTCTTTGAGCTGCATTATGCGGTTGAACGATTTGCGCGCAAATTCGCCATCGCCGACGGATAGGGCCTCATCGATGACAAGAATATCGGGTTCAACGTTGATGGCCACCGAGAATGCCAGACGGACATACATACCGCTGGAGTAGGTTTTGACCGGTTGGTCGATAAAGTTGCTGATGCCGGAAAATTCTACAATTGAATCAAAAGCAGCATCTATCTCTTTTTTGGACATCCCGGCGATGGTGGCGCTGAGGTAGATATTTTCTCTGCCGGTAAATTCGGAGTTAAACCCTGCGCCTAGTTCCAGCAGTGCAGCTATCCGTCCGTTTACTTTGATCTGGCCGTGGGAAGGGGTAAGGGTACCACACACCAACTGCAACAAGGTGGACTTTCCGGCTCCGTTGCTGCCCATAATGCCTATAACTTCGCCCGGGATAATGTGGAGATTTATATCGTTTAAAGCCCGAAACTCAGTGGAGTATTTACGCCTGCCGCGCATAAGCATCTGGAGCAAACGATGGTGCGGCTTGCGATACACCTGATAACATTTGCCTACATTGGTTAGGGATATTATCGGTTCTGAGTTTGTTTCAGAGGACATCGGCAAAACCTTTGCGCGTTTTTTGGAACCAAACGAAACCAAGCCATGCGATTACAAGGGCAGCGATGGTTATTTTTAGATATCCCGCCATCTCGATATGGTTGCCAACAATCAATACGTTGCGCCCCTGCTCCACCAAAAAAGTGAGGGGATTCAGATATAAGATTGTCTGGTAGCTTTCCGGCACGGCAGAAACGGGATAGAAGATCGGGGTGAGAAACATCATCGCGGTCACCAGCACTCCTACGACGTGTGAAACATCGCGCAGGTAAACCCCCAGTGAGGCGAGCACCCAACTACCGCCAAGGCAAATACCAAACAGTGGAAGAAGTAGCAACGGAAACTCAAGCACGGTCAAGGGTGGACGACCAAACACAAAGACTGAAAACACCAGGAGGACAGCGATATTGATGAGGGCGTGAAAACAGGCGGCCCCAAGCGCTACCACGGGTAATATCTCTAAAGGGAAAACCACCTTTTTTACATAGGTGGCATTTTGTAAAATCAAGTTTGGGGCGCGGTTGATGCATTCGGCAAACAGGTTGAAAAGTACCAAACCGGTAAACAGGAGCAAGGCAAATTCAAATCTGGACTCACCCGGCATCACGTTCCAACGCGCTTTGAAGACTACACTGAAAACAAAGGTATATACCGCCAGCATAAACACCGGATTAAAAAACGCCCAAAGCACGCCGAGGATCGAGCCTTTATATCGGATTATGACATCCTGCTTGACTAATGCCATTATCAAGACGCGGTAATGCCAGCAGCTTCTTAATAAAGCTGACGGACTCAGGGAAATGGTTCTCATAGCTGTGCTTCGTCTGCCTTCACATTGATCCCCAGAGCATACTCAAGCTCGCTCCGGGCTTGCTGTACGGCATCGTAGGCGTCTGTTAGTTTTAATTCGGCGCGGGTCAGACGCAATTCGGCATCGAGGAGGTCTTCAAGGGAGGATATGCCCATTTCGGCAGACTTGGTTGCGACATCATAGGCGGCGCTGGCATGTTCGATGGTTTTTTTTGCATCGACGATGCGGGCATAGCCCTGATTCAAGCGCTCAAAGCTGGTATTGACTTCGGTTACAATGGTATTGCGCTGATTGTCCAGCTGACGCCGATAGCGTTGAATAGCGGTGCGTTGCTTGCGATATGCGGCGATGTTGCGTCCACCCTGAAATGGCTTGATGCTTAGATTAACGGTTAAACTGTAATAGTCGCGATCATCGCTGGCGCGTTTGCTATCACTATAGTCACGGGTGTAATCGGTCCAGGCGGCGTCGATATCCGCACGGGGCATATTACGCGCAAGGATTGAACGGGCATCCTGCTCGGCCATATCTATGTTGAGGCTGCTGAGTTCAATTTCGGGGCGCAGTTTAAGGGCGCTTTTAATGCAGTTTTCAAGGGTATCGCAAGGTTGGTCGGGCAGCACATCAAGGGCGCCGGTTACATCTATAAATTCGCCCGGATGGAGAGCGAGCCATTCTCGCAGTTGGGCGCGCGCAATGGCCTGATCGGATATGGCACGGGTTAGCTCGTGACGGGCGTTAGACAGTTCGGCGGCGACTTCGTGGAGGCGCAGTTGCGGCGCAAGGCGCTGCTCGACCCATACTTCGGCTATATCTTCTTGTTCTTCGAGCCGCCCCACCGATTCGGTCCACTGTTCGGTGCGGCGCTTAGCGTAGAGTAGATTATAGTAACTGGAGTTTATCTGGCGAATTAGTCGATTTTTAATATAGCGTAACTCTGTATCGCGGTAGTCTTTATTGGCGCGCGCGTGTTTGAGCCCCGCCACACCTGCAAAACCGGTGAACAGGGGTTGTGACAGGCGGGTGCTGAAGCTGTCGCTGCTTTGGTTGAGGTAGTCGGTGTCGCGCTCGTTATCGGAGCTATTACGCAACTTGTTGTAGCTATAGTTGACGCTCAAAGTGGGGAGAAATGCGCCCCATGCCTCTTCTACACCGCGCTCGGCTTCCTCGCTGGCGAACTCATAGGCTTTAATTTCAGGATTGTAAACAAGCCCGCGCTGAACGCACTGTTCCAGGGTCATGGGGATAGCGCCCCAACTCAATAGCGGCACAAGGGTGAAAAACATCAGAGTTGTAATTTTAGTTATATGCATGATTGAAATCTTAAATCCGTTTGATGGGTCAAAAAACAAGACACTTGTTAATCTTTTTGAGCTAACGAAAAAGCGTAGTGGGTATCCCCTGCGAGGGCGAACTGCTGATCTAAGTGCAAAAGTAAATTAAGCACGCAACAGTCTGTCTCATCTTCCTCGTCGAAATTTGCCAATATATCTTGTAGGGCCGAGTTGTAAATAGTCCCACCAGTGAGGGTGGTACTGGCGTTGGGGAAGTGTTGCTCAACTGCCGCGAGAATGCGACCACTATCGGCACATTCGGATGGATCAGAGGCAGCTAAAGCGTGGGGATTACACCGCTTTATGCTACGCGGGAGAGTGGAGCCCGGCTTGCAGGGATCTTGCAGATATTTTTCGGGCAAAAAAGCGCGCCCAAGCGCTGCGTGTTTCAGGGATTCATCTGAGTATTGCATGCGGGAGGGAGCAACGTAGTCATTCATTACAAATAAACCTGCAGGTTTTAACACGTTTTTGCTCCACTCAACAGCTGCGTAAACGTCAAGCATGTGGTGGAGGGAGTTGTCCCAGTAGACAAAATCGAACGCTTCGGGATCGGGATATTGGGTAAAGGCGTCTCCATGAAAGAAGTGTATGCGATCTTGCAGATTTTCCCCGGCGGAGAGTTTGCGCCCCTCCTCGATCAAGGCTTCAGAATATTCCGTTACCACAAAGTGCTCTACGATACCCGCGCTTATAAGGATGCGTTCTTTCCACCCATTTGAACCAGCCACGGAGATCCCCTTTTTGAAGGGGAGCCTAGCGCCAAAGCGTTGTTTGAGCACAGCAACTATTCCCTGTGATGTTCCAGCAAGTGGTTGTCCGCAGATCTGGGCGTTGTAATGGCGCACAACCAGGGGTGATTCCCACCAGCGTGTGCGGCTTGGGCGTGAGTTAGCGCGCTGTGCCGCCCAGTAGTTCCCTATCTTATGAATAAGGAATCTATTGCTGAATGTTTTTATCATGCAGACCCCAAGGTATTTTTATTGATTGCGTCGTTGCTTGCGCCTTGATCCGCAAGGGCAAGCGATGCCCATACGTCATGTGTTTAGTTCTCGCGCAGGGCGCGGTCAAAGTTTTCCTTCAGCGGCTCTATGAGATAATCAAGCACGGTGCGCGGTTCGGTCTTAATAAATACTGCGGTGGGCATTCCTGCGCTGATGTACAGGTTGTTGGCATGGAGCTGCTCTTTATCGAGCTCCACATGCACCAGGTAGGTGGGCTGCTCACCGTAGGGGGTTCTGTGCATGATGCGGTCTGCCGAAATATATACCACTTTGCCAGCAATTTTGGGGGTGGTGCGCTGCTCGAAGGCAACTAACTGTACGTCAGCATCCTGCCCCTTGTACACGTGGGTGATATCTTGAACCTGGATGCTGCACTCAACAATAAGGGGGCTGTCTTCAGGGACGATGTCGAGAATGGGATCGCCGGGTCGAATCACCCCGCCTACAGATTGCACCTGCATGGCGATAACCTCGCCACTGACCGGTGCAGTGATGTTGAGGCGGTTGCTGGCATCAAGCAGGGGGAGCAGCTGTTGTTGCATGTCATAGAAAGACTGTTGATTTTCGTTAAGCTGCTCGATAGCTTTCTGACGATATTCACTTTTAAGGGAGCTGATACGCAACCCGAGTTCAGCGACGCGCTCACGCAATTCGGCGCGCGAACCGTTGAGTTGAGCCAGGGTTCCTTCGCGCTCGGCGACATGGCGCTTGAGCTCTAGAATACGGGTCTTGTCAATATATTGGCGCTCATACAGGACTTGTTTAGCGTCGAGCTCTTCTTTGAGGGCAGCGGCTATCTTCTCTTCAGCATCGATGCGTCCTTGAAAACTGATATCTTGCTGATCGAGCTGATCTATCTGTTTTTCCAGCAGGGAGGTTTGCTCCATCAATATGTGCCGTCTGGATGAAAATACCTTTTGGGCTGATTCGAGCAATTCGTTGAATTTATGCTGCTCAATGCCTTCATCCGAGGTGGGCCAGACTATGGTTTCGCGCATATCACGTTCCGCCTGGAGGCGAATATCTGCAAGACGTACAGCGGCGAGACGCAGTTGCACTTGCTCGGTCTGCGAGGTGATGCGAGAGCTATCCAGGGTGATAAGAGACTGGCCAGCTTGTACCTTATCTCCATTACGCACATGGACCTGCTTTATGATGCCACCTTCAAGGTGCTGAACTGTTTTTCGATCGGTATCTACCCGAATTTCGCCAGAGGCGATAACCGCACCGCTGATCTCGGCAAAGGTGATCCAGGTGCCGCCGATGCCAAAGAATATGATGATGATAGCCATTCCAGCCATGATGATGCGGCGGCTGTCGGCAAAGGTGACATTGAGCTTGGGCGGTGGCGCGTTGGCGTCAGTTATTTGGGCATAGTCTTCGGCGGTAATGCGATTACGCGAAAATCTTTTTTTCAGGCGCTCTTTTATATTTTTTATATCTAGCATTTGGTTAGGTACCTTATAGGCGTTTTATTTAGGGCGTTTTGTTGAAAATGCGGTTGGTTCAAGAACTTCTGCACCACGCATGCAAGGGATTATTATGCTTGCATCTGACCCTTGGTTTCCATCAGTTTTTTAAATACGGCATCACGGGGGCCAAACATCATCTGCTGCCCTTCCTTGAGCATCAGTATTTTGTCTACCCCGGAGAGCAACGAGGGCTTGTGGGAGACTATCACCAAGGTGGTTCCCTGTGCTTTGAGCAAAGGCCACGATGCTACCAGCGCGCGTTCCCCTTCGTCATCCAGGTTGGAGTTGGGTTCGTCGAGGATAATAAATTTAGGTTTGGCATACAGGGCGCGGGCGAGGCCGATACGCTGACGCTGACCGCCGGAGAGGACGACGTTCCCCTCCCCGATCCGCGCATCGTAACCCTTGGGGAAACTGAGGATGAGTTCGTGGACCCCTGCTTGCCGGGCTGCCTCAATAACAGCATCGGAGTCAACCTCGCCCATACGCGCGATATTTTCGGCAATAGAGACGGGGAAGAGCTCGATATCTTGAGGTAGATAGCCAATATAGGGGCCGAGCTTTTCTTTATCCCAAGTGAAAACGTCAGCCCCATCGAGGCGGACAGCACCGGCGTTGGCGGGCCAGATACCCAGTAACAGGCGGCACAGGGTGGACTTGCCTGCGCCGGAGGGGCCAATAAGGCCGAGGGATTCACCTGGTTCAAGATTGAAGTTGATACCGCGCAAAATGACAGATTGACCGATGGCGAAGCTGACCCCTTCGACCGCAAGGCTGCCGGTGGGCACGGGGAGGTCCATCTGCTCTTTTTCTTCCGGCTGGGACAGGAGGACGTCGAGGCGTTTCCACGCACCACGCGCTTCTACCATACTTTTCCATGAACCGATCCCCATCTGTACCGGCGCGAGGGCACGCCCCATGATGATGGAGGCGGCGATCATGCAGCCGGCGGTGGACTCTCCCTCGAGGGTGAGCCAGGCACCGACACCGTAGATAAACACCTGCATGGACTGGCGCAACCAACTGGAGATGGATTGAACCAAACCAGCGCGGCGACTGGACTGGGTCTGGAGCTTGGTGACGGTGTCGTTGTATTCAGACCAGCGGCTAGCAACCCCTTCGAGCATCCCCATGGAGCGGATGGTGCGGGCGTTACGGCGCGCGGTTTCAACGTATTTCATGGAGAACCCGTTGACCGTATTTGCGGCATCGAGAGGCTGGCGGGTTATTTTTTCGTTAACGATGGCGAGGATAACAAGCAGGACGGCGCCCGCGGTGGCAACCATCCCGAGCATCGGATGAAGGGCGTAGATTACCGCAAGAAAGAGCGGAGTCCACGGAATGTCAAACAGGGTAAAAATGGCGTTACCCCCAAAGAAGTTCCGCACGAGATTCACATCGCGCAGGGTGGCTTGATCGGGCTTCATCCCCAGCAAAGCGGACTGCTTGATTACGCTGTCGAGGACGGTGCGGCTCAGGGCATGGTCGATGGCAACCCCGCAGCGTACCAGCAGGCGCGAACGGGTAAACTCAAGCAGGGCCATAACGATCAGACAGATAACCGCTGCCAAGGTCAACACAAACAATGTTGGCATGCTGTAGCTTGAGAGAACGCGGTCGTAGATCTGCAGCATGTAGATTGGGAAGGTGAGCTGCAAAACATTGATGAACATACTAAAGAATGCGCCATACGCAATGTAGGGACGCCAGTTTTTGAAGAAGTTTTTCATAGGATCATTTCTACTTGTTTGGAGGAAAGCAGCGGATTATCAAGCAGATTGTCGCACCACCTAAGGGAGAAGCGGATAAATGAAGTAATTGGGCATAGTGCGCTTGTTGGCAGCCGCAGTCAAGCCCTTATCTTTTAGAGCCTTTTGAGAGATTTTTCTTGTTTTGCCCCTTTAGCTCCATCTCCTACGGATAGGACACGGCATGGTTCAGGGTTACCGCATTTTGATCTTTTACCGACAAGACCGGGCGGTCAAGCGCTGGCCATTTTATGTTGAGCGCCGGATCATTCCAAAGCAGAGATTTTTCATATTCAGGCGCATAATAAGCGGTGGTTTTGTAAAATACGTCTGCACTGGGGCTTGTTACGGCAAAGCCGTGGGCAAAACCTTCGGGAACCCAGAGCTGCAGGTGGTTTTCTGCACTTAAGTATGCACCGACCCAAGTACCAAACGTGGGTGAGGCGCGGCGCAAGTCCACTGCGACATCGTAAATTTCACCCGCGAGACAGCGTACCAGCTTCCCCTGGGGCTGAGGCATTTGATAGTGCAGACCTCGCACAACTCCGTGCGCAGATCTGGAGTGGTTATCCTGCACAAAAGTGCGCTCGAGTCCGGTTGCCTCAAGCCAGCGTTTAGAGTTGAAGCTTTCCATAAAAAACCCACGTTCATCCCCAAAAACCCGGGGCTTTATGAGGAGTACATCGGGAATATTTGTGCTTATTATTTCCATATCAGACCATTTTAAGGTTGTGGGTTCCGGTTGTTTGTCCGCAGACTAAAGCCCAACCCTCTGGGACTAGCTCTCTAAAACCGCCTCTAAGTAGTCCCGGTAGCTTGATTTCGGGGTATCTTGAATAATCTGTTCGAAGCGGTAGCGATCAATAAATCCCTTGCGGTACGCGATCTCTTCGAGGCAGCCAATCTTCAACCCCTGGCGTGCTTCTAAGGTGCCGATAAAATGGCTGGCTTCGAGTAAGCTCATATGGGTACCGGTGTCGAGCCAGGCAATACCTCGCTCCAGCCGTTCTACCCTCAATTCCCCCCGACGCAGGTAGGCGAGATTAACATCGGTGATTTCCAATTCGCCCCGTGCGGAAGGTTGGATCTGTTTGGTAATTTCCACTACGTTGTTGTCGTAGAGGTAGAGACCGGGAACAGCATAGTTAGTTTTCGGGTAGGCGGGCTTCTCTTCAATCCCTATCGCTTTCCCCTGTACGTCAAATTCAACCACTCCATAACGCTGCGGGTCGGTTACCTGATAACCGAACACCTTGGCACCTGAACTAAACTCATTAACAATGCGCGTCAATTCCATTTTACCGTAAAAAATATTGTCGCCCAGGATCAGACATACTGAATCTGTGCCGATGAATTGCTCTCCGATTATAAAGGCTTGGGCAATCCCTTTAGGTTCAGGCTGGACAACATAGGTAAAACGCACTCCAAAGCGGCTACCATCACCCAAAAGCTCTTCAAATCTAGGGATATCTTCAGGTGTAGATATGACCAGAATATCGTTAATCCCGGCACGCATCAGGGTAGATATCGGGTAGTAGATCATGGGCTTGTCGTAGACGGGCTGTAATTGCTTACTTGCCACCAAGGTCAGAGGATAGAGGCGACTGCCAGCGCCACCAGCTAAGACAATTCCTTTTTTGATTCCAGACATGCTTCAACCTTTACGTATCAGATAGATATACGAGCTTAGCCAGATTCAGATTCTGCGAAAAAACAGTGCCTTGCACTCAATCATCTGCGCTCTGATTGCGTTCATCTAAATACTTCCTCAAACTCCACTTCCATGAGGGCACAATTATTCCGGTGGCCGAGGCAATTTTGTTTTTAGATAATACCGAATATTCAGGGCGTTGAGCTGGAAGCGGATACTCTTTAGTAGCAATCGGCTTGACCTGTTTTACTTTCAGCTCATTATCGCGCTGCTGCAAGCATTCAACTATTTCACACGCAAATTCGTACCAACTGCACTGCCCTGTGTTGCTGTAGTGGTACATCCCGTAGTGATCAGTTTTCAATAGTGCCCAGATGACGCTGGCGAGATCACCGCTAAAGGTGGGCGTTCCTACCTGATCGGAAATTATGCTCAAAATCTCACGTTCGTGCGCCAAGCGGATAATGGTTTCGACAAAGTTTGTACCCCACGGGCCATACAGCCAGCTAGTGCGAACAATAAAGTAAGCATTGAGGGGACTAGTTTCAACCTTGATTTCACCTTGGCGCTTACTGTCGCCATAGATTGAAACAGGTGCCGTCGGGGAGGATTCGTCATATGGTGTTGAAGCGGTGCCAGAAAAAACAAAATCTGTGGAGATATGCATTAAGGTGGCACCTATTTGTGCGGCAACTGCTGCTAGGTATCCGGGACCATCACCGTTTACGCCATACGCTGCTTCAGGCTGCGATTCACATCCATCTACGTCTGTGATGGCGGCGCAATTGATGATGTAATCAGGACGTGCTGTGTGCAGTTGTGCTGAAACTGTAGGGAAGTCCGCAATATCGAATTCGGGGAGAGTGTAAGATATCAGCTCAACATTAGCAGGCGCAAGCGCTGCAACCATGCGCCCCAGCATGCCATCGGCACCAACAAGAGCGACGCGAGCACCATCATTCAGCTTGGTATTTGAGCCCATGAATCAACCTTTCTCCCTGCTGACCTCGTCTTGGTATGAGCCATCGAGGATTGCTTCAACCCAAGCCGGGTTTTCGAGATACCAAGCCACGGTTTTTTCTATCCCTTGATTAAAACCTATGCAGGGACGCCAGCCTAGATCCGAGGTAATTTTAGTTGCATCTATGGCGTAGCGCCAATCATGCCCGGCGCGGTCAGTTACATAGCGGATCAGGGATGTTCTTTTTTGCCCTGAAGTAAGTGGCGCTGTCATGGCATCAACTATATTGCAGATGGTGGTTACAACTTCAATGTTCTGTTTTTCGCTGTTGCCCCCAATATTGTAGGTCTGCCCAACAGCGCCATTTTCTAGCACGGTGACAATAGCACCACAATGATCTTCGACGTGGAGCCAGTCGCGCACATTTTTCCCGTCTCCATAAACAGGAATCTCCTGTCCTGTCAGGGCATGGTGTATAACCAAAGGGATAAGTTTTTCGGGGAACTGGTAAGGGCCATAATTATTGGAACAGTTTGTAATCAGTGTAGGAAGTGCGTATGTGTGAAAGTAGGCGCTGACCAAGTGATCGGAGGCAGCCTTGCTGGCAGAATATGGTGAACGCGGATCGTACGGCGTATGCTCAGAAAACTCTCCGGTTTCCCCAAGAGAACCGTAAACCTCATCGGTGCTTACATGGAGGAAACGTTTGGCATGAGAAACTTCTGTTGTCCAGTGTTTACGCGCCGCTTCAAGCAGGGCAAAGGTTCCATTTATGTTGGTGCGGATAAACTCCGCCGGGCCACTTATGCTGCGATCGACATGAGATTCAGCCGCAAAGTGTACAACGGTGTCGATTTGATAACGGCTGAAAAGGGTATCTAAAACAGTTGCATCACAAATATCCGCATGAACAAAGGTATAGGCATCATTATCTGCCTCATCCGCAAGGTTAGCAGGATTTCCGGCATATGTGAGTTTATCCATATTGACGATGTGCCAGTGGGGACAACGGCACAGAGCATAGCGAATGAAGTTGGAACCAATAAATCCACATCCTCCAGTAATCAGAACGTTTTTTCTACTTTTCACATTGCGCATATCAGGCACTCACAATAGGCAAAGGCTGTCTGACGTATATTCGCAGCAAGTCAGGAAAATGGACACAGAAAAAAGGGGCTAGGCTATAAAGCCTAACCCCTCTTATTTCTATTGGCGCGCCGCGGAAGATTCGAACTCCCGACCTTCTGATCCGTAGTCAGACG
>CAYPNO010000037.1:0-14575 GCA_964411865.1 uncultured Desulfuromonas sp.
GCTGGGAAAAACGCTGGCCAGGTGATTACCCGCTTTCCGCCTGAACCCAACGGCTTTCTCCACATCGGCCACGCCAAGGCGATCTGTCTGAACTTCAATGTCGCGCAAGAATTCGATGGACGTTGCCATCTACGCTTTGACGACACCAACCCAGTTAAAGAAGAAGCGCTGTATGCAGACGCCATCCGTGACGACGTGGCCTGGTTAGGCTTTACCTGGGGCGAGCATGAATTCTATGCCTCCGACTACTTTGAAGATCTCTACCATATGGCGCTGAAGTTGATTGAAGCTGGTCTGGCGTATATCGATGATCTCAATGGCGAACAGATCCGCGCGCTGCGTGGCACTCTGACCGAACCGGGCCAGAACAGCCCACACCGCGACCGTAGCGTGAAAGAAAACTTGGAACTGTTTCAGCGCATGCGCGCTGGCGAATTTGGCAATGGCGAGAGAGTGCTGCGCGCCAAAATCGACATGAGTTCTCCCAATATGAACATGCGCGATCCGGTTATGTATCGTATTTTACATGCGCCACATCACCGCACCGGGGACACATGGTGCATCTACCCCATGTACGACTTCGCTCATGGTCAGTCCGACGCGCTGGAGGGGATCACCCATTCTTTGTGCACCCTTGAATTTGCCGACCATCGCCCCCTGTACGACTGGTTCATCGAAAAACTTGAGCTGCATCAGTCTCGACAGTACGAATATTCGCGCCTGAATCTAGGCTATACAGTGCTGAGCAAACGCAAACTCCAGGAGCTGGTAACCAGCGCTGTAGTCAGTGGCTGGGATGACCCGCGTATGCCAACGCTGGCGGGGATGCGCCGACGCGGCTTCCCGGCGCAGGCGCTGCGTAAATTCTGCACCCGCATCGGGATCAGCAAGAGCGACAGCTGGATCGACATGAGTGTGCTGGAAGACTGCGTGCGCGAAGAGCTCAATGAGACCGCCCCGCGCGCCATGTGCGTGCTGCGCCCCCTGAAGGTAATTATCACCGATTACCCGCAAGACAAACAGGAGGAGTTCGTCGCTCCCAACCACCCACAGCAACCCGAAAAGGGGGAGCGCAACATCCAGTTTACCCGCGAACTGTTCATCGAGCAGGATGACTTTATGCTCGAACCGCCATCGAAATTTTTCCGCCTCGGCCCCGGACGCGAGGTGCGCCTGCGCAACGGCTATGTGATCAAGTGCGAAGCGGTGATCTACAATGATGATGGCAGCATTAAGGAATTGCACTGCACCCACGACCCAGCTACTTTAGGGGCAGCCCCTGAAGGAAGAAAAGTCAAAGGGGTTATCCATTGGGTTAGTGCCGCTCACGCCGTAAAAATTAGAGTTCATCTATACGACCGCCTGTTTCAGGTAGAAACTCCGGGAGCAGGTGCTCATGTGGAAAACTGGCTGGAAGATCTCAACCCAGGTTCCATTGAAACCTTGGAAGACTGCCTGGCCGAACCCTGTATCTGCGAGGCTACGCCAGCACAGGCGTATCAGTTTGAGCGCTGCGGCTACTTCTGCCTTGATGCACACCAAAGCACCGCAGAACTGCCGGTGTTTAATCGCACTGTCACCCTGCGCGACTCTTGGGTAAAGGTGAATAAATAAAATCCACCCCGAACCCTGAACCACACACAAGGACTGATGTTACCGTTATGAGCTTACGCCTTTACAATACCCTGACCAGCACCAAAGAACCGTTTACTCCGCTCCAGCCCGGCAAGGTGGGGATGTATGTGTGCGGCGTTACTGTATATGATTACTGCCACATCGGCCATGCGCGCGCGAATATCGTGTTCGATATCATCTACCGCTATCTTCAATATAGTGGCTATGAGGTCACCTACGTGCGTAACTATACTGATGTAGACGACAAAATCATCCAGCGCGCTAACGAGCGCGGCATCAGCTCAAACGAATTGGCGCAAGAGTTTATCCAAGCGTTTGATGAGGATATGGCCGCCTTGGGGCTAGCAAAACCCACCATTGAACCCAAGGCCACCGAGCATATTGATGAGATCATCAATATGGTGCAGAAATTGATCGATAACGGCAAAGCCTATACCGTGGATGGCGATGTGTATTTTGCGGTGCGCAGCTTCGATAATTATCTGAAACTGAGCAGACGCAACCTGGATGACATGCAGGCTGGTGCGCGAATTGCCCCAGGTGAAAAAAAGCGTGATCCTATGGATTTCGCCCTGTGGAAAGGAGCTAAGCCTAGTGAGCCTTCTTGGAACTCTCCCTGGGGAGAGGGGCGTCCCGGCTGGCACATAGAGTGTTCGGCCATGTCGACTCGCTATCTGGGCGAATCCTTCGACATTCATGGCGGCGGCAAAGACCTCATCTTCCCCCATCACGAAAACGAGATAGCCCAGAGCGAGGGCGCCAACGACAAACCCTTCGTCAAATACTGGGTCCACAACGGCTTTGTCAATGTCAATCAGGAGAAGATGAGCAAATCGCTGGGTAACTTCTTCACCATCCGCGATATCCTGCAGCAGTACGACCCCGAAGTGGTGCGTTTCTTCATCCTCTCGGCCCACTATCGCTCTCCCATCGACTTCTGTGAGCAGAACCTCAAAGAGGCGCGCAGTGGTTTAAGCCGTTTCTACGAAGGGTTACACACAGCAGCCGAAGTGCTGAGCCAGTGCGATATCGACTCCAGTATAGTTACCCCTGATGGTGATGAACTCAAAGAGCGCTTCCGCACAGCGATGGATGATGACTTCAACACCGCGCAGGCCATCGGCTTTTTGTTCGACGGGGTGCGCTCCATGAACCGCCTGATGAGTGAAAAGAAATTCCGCAAGAAGGCAGACAAGGTTGCGGCGGTAAACAGCCTACACCAGACCCTGCTCAAACTCGGCGGCGTCCTGGGGATCTTCGGTTCTGAGCCTGCAACATGGCTGGAACACCAAAAGATGGCGGCGCTGACTGATATGGATATCAGCGCTGAGGAGATACAACGCAAGATCGCCCAGCGTTTGCAGGCGCGTGCGGACAAAGATTTTGCCCTGTCTGACTCTATTCGCGATGAACTCGAGGGGCGCGGCATTCTATTGCTGGACAGCCCTGAAGGAACCAGCTGGAAGATCAGGTAATTCCCCATCTTCTTATCCCACAGCGGAGCAGCATCAATTTACCCTGCTGCTCCGCCGGATTCTCACTGCAGCTGCTCCTGCTTTCCCATATCCTCTTTGCGCCCCAGAGGCAGCTGTTTGAAACGCCCGCCGAAGATGATCGGATCACCCTTATAGCCTAAACCCTCGAAGTCGAGATAATCCCCCTGGTGTAACTCCTCCATATTCTCCCGCTTCCCTTCCAGAAAGCTGAAATCGGTATCCTTGTGGGCCAGCTGTTTAAAATCCACATGGCGACTGTCCTGATGGCAGCGGTTGCAGGTCTGCTCCTCACGCAGGCTGGTATGGCACTGCTTGCACGACAGCGCCTGCGCAGCCGGCATCACTTCATGCTCCACGCGCCAGAAGGTCCAGGTCTCTTTCCAACGCCAGTTGCCACTGAAGGGCAGCTCTGCCGCCTCCATCCCGGTTAAAAATGCCTTGCGCCAGACATAATTCTTCCAGTAGGCGCTCTCGTCCTCCGGCCCGGACGGGAACAGGTGTGGTATCAACAGGGTTTTATGCTGCGCGTCAAACGCCTGAACCCCTTGCATAATCTTGAACGGAGTGATGCGCGAGCGCGGATCATCTATGGAACCTATCGGCGCGGTAAGCTTAACTATCGGCCTCTCCAAAGCGGCAGCGTCACCGAGGTTGATGCGTTCCATATGGCCGTTATACCAGTGATATCCAGGCTTGACTGCACGCTTCCAGCCAAACTCCCCCTTCTTCGCATCGTAGTCCGGCAGCGGATCGCTGTCACCCAGACGTTCCATCCGCACTACCCGTTCCAGGTCTCCGGCTTTGGACCAGTCCCACCAGGTTTTGGTTGGGGCGCACTTGGCGTACACCGGTGAATGACAGGTGTTACAGCTCATGGATTTGCCGTGTTGATTCAGGTGGTGATCCAGCAGACTGTTGCCGCTGTGAGGCTTATCGGAGTGGCAATCCTCACAACGAACCACCCCTTCAGCCGGAGCTACGGACGAGCTGCGCCCGGCAATACGATGCTGGCGCGTAGTATGACACTCGGCACAGGTAAAATCCAGATCCCCCATGTGGACATCACAGCGCGGATCTGGATCCTTCAGGTTACTCCCCATATCCGCATGCTTGATTGCGTCACCGCCACCGCCGCTGAAGTGACACGCGCCGCAACTGGCCCTGCTGGTGTGTCCCACCTGCTGCGCCACATGTTTAAGATCGACATCCGCCTCGGGAAACCCCGCCTTCGTCGGGGCCTTTTTATAGGTGCCGGTGGTATCATGACACACCAGACAATCCATGTGCGTGGTGTCCTCAAAGTCAAAGTTAGCATCCTTCCAATCGTATCCTGCATGACAACTTGTGCAACGAGACTCGTTGCTGATGATGCTCACTCAGTAGTTGTTTAGGGCGGTGGTTCCTTTGCCGTGGTGCACCGCGCGCGAAGCATCGGCGGTGTAGGTGGAAGGGCCGCGCCAGAGCCAGTGAGCCGTATGTTTCAGGTGCTCTGCCTGCGCGGCGTGACAGCGCAGACACTCTGCAGTCACCTCCAGAGGATCAGGATCAGGTGGGAGCTTCACCAGCTCTTTGTGTTCCGGCACCTGATTCAAGTGGCAATCGATACACGTGCGCGCCCCCGTGTTTTCCCGTTCGTGACAACCGATACAGCGCTGATGATACGCCCCCTTCAGCCCCAGACGTTCCGGAAATTCCGGATTAAATGCGTGCTGATGACAGGCGCTGCAGCGCACAAGTTCTGGATTAGGGCTGAACGCTACATCTGCTGCCGGGCGTTTATGGTGGCATACGCTGCAATCCCCCACACTGGCGGCGTGTTGCCCGTGATTGAAACGCACCGGACCATAATGATCCTCGCGCTCTTGTATAATCGGGCTGTCGAGGAGGGAATAGGTATGCTTAACATCTTTGACTGTCAAACCCAGCTGGTGCAAACGCATGGAGCGGCGCAGCGGATCTTCGTGCAACACCTCTTCCACCAGAGGCACGCGCTCCCGGGCGCGCTGCGCCGCCTGCTCCTGTCTGGTTCCACCAACTTGATCCTCCTGTCTGGATTCAGCCGCCCCCAGTGCTGGTGTGCCGCTGAGCAGCCCAATCACACCCCCCGTACCCAGACATATACTCAGCCACACAAATGGCGCCAAGAATCTGTTTCGATACAGTCCTTTCATATGACATCCTCCCGCCGTGATTCCAGAACCGGCATATACGTAACAATTACTCGATACAGAAACATCAGGGTGGCAATCAGCCCCGCAGTGATAAAGATTTCTCCCACAGCGGGGGAATAGGTTCCCGCCCCGAATGGCGGCTTATACCCAATTATGAACACATTGACCCGATTCAGCACCACCCCGCCAATAACGCAGCAGGCAGCAAAAAACAACCAGCGCGGCGATGCACGGCGGCGCTTTTTCAGCAGAATGAGCATAGGCGCAATAACCCCCGCGCCAATTTCAATCATAAAGGCGTTACTTTGCATGCTGTTGTCGAGCAGGTAAACCCAGGTACCGCGCAGGAGCATATCTCCGAGCTTTAACGCCAGGTAGAAACCGAGAACATACGGAATAAAGCGGGACAGATCAGCCAGTAGCGCAGCCTCATCACTGCTCTTCAAACTCGCGTGCGCCAGAGTGCTCTCAAATATCACCATGGGAAATCCCACCGCAATAGCCGAGATCAGAAACAGCAGCGGCAAAATCGGGGTGTACCACAGCGGATGCAGCTTGGTCGGAGCTATCAGCATCAAGGATCCAAGGCTGGATTGATGCATACACGAAAGCACCACTCCGGCGACAATAAAAATCCACATCGTTTTGCGCAGCGTTGCCTCAGCCCAGTCCAGCAGCCCCTGCAGTAGCACATTGAGCCTGGACAGCCTTCCCGGTAAATTAATATTATTACTGAATCGTTCAATAACGATCGGCATAAATTCTATATACAGAACCGTCAGATAGACCATGACACACATGGCTACCTCGAATAATACCGAGTTCGGATTCCAGAAAACCATCGGTTTCCAGATAGCCCAGGAGCGCCCGATATCCACCAGCAACCCCAGCACCACAAAGGTGTAACCAAGCATAGCCGTGAGCAGCGCGGGGCGCACAACGGCTTCATATTGGTGCCGTCCGAAGATGTGGGTTAGCGCCGCAGTGGTAAAACCGCCTGCGGCCAGAGCCACCCCGGTGGCGACATCGATCCCGACCCACAGGCCCCAGGGGTGCGCGGTGCTGAGATTACTCACCGCGCCGATACCGCCGCCAAAACGCGCCAGCGCAAACACAAAACCGAGCGCCATAAACACCAGCAGCACCAACACCCCCGGTGTCCACAAAGGACGCCTCAGAGGCGCAGCTCCATGCGTTAAAGAACCATACTCGGCAGAATCACTCATCCCGCACCCCCTTTTCTGCATCCATTTCTAGCTCTGTCAATGCGTCCTGTCGACTCTGCCTAAACATCACAATGCTCAACAGAGTGAACAGTAGCGCCGGTGACCACAGATAACTGAATAGCGAATGCTGCAAAGTCTCACTGAGCTTTGGCAACGGCTTGTGTGGCAAACTGATAAAATCGAGCTGGGCAAACGGTGCCGAAGATATATAGAGCCAAGCCGTGCCACCCACCTCGTGTTCCCCGTAGACATGCGGCACATAAGTGGCGGGATAGTCGTGCAGGCGCTTTTTGGCCATCCGCAGCAAAGTCGAACGTGTGCCAAAGGTTATGGCCTCGGTCGGACACACGGTGGCACAGGCCGGGGGACGATTTTTTTCAGTAAACTCCGTTTCGCACATAGTGCATTTCATGATCTTCGGCGTAATGGGATTGTGGTATTCGTAGGCGGGGATCTCAAACGGGCACGCCACCATACAGTAACGACAGCCGATACATTTGGATGCATCGTAGTGAACTGCGCCGTTTTCCTTCTTACTCATGGCGCCGGTGATACACGCCGAAACACAGGCCGGATCGAGACAATGCATACACTGGACCTTGACATAGTCGGGCAACAACCCCCCATCAGCATCTATTCGTCCACTGTGATAGCGATTTACCACGGTGAAGCTGCGCACGTCCGGGCGCCGCCGCTGGTCGAAAACCCTCAGGTCGTCAAACGCCTGGGCTGGTGGAGGTAATGCGTTAATTTCATTACACGCTTTCTCACATTTACGGCACCCGATACAGCGGTTGATATCAGTAAGACAGCTGAAGGAGTCAGTGTCTGGTGGAGCTTTAGATTTCCACGCGCGCGCTCCTTCTGGTAACACCATCCCAGCCGCTGCTGCGGCCAGCCCCAATTTAAGAAATTTTCTGCGGTCCATCTGCATAACATCCCACCTCCCGACACCAGTGCAGTGCGAACACTTAAACCCGACTATTTCACTCACGCTATCGAGAACGATTCTCATTCGCTTTTACAGTCTGCAAAACAAACGTTGTTTTGTCAATACTCAGGAGAGTAAATTTCGGCTTAAGGCACTTAATATCTGGCAACAACTTCAGGCTGATGCTACAAATGGTAGTAAAAATTAGCAGCAGAAGAGACGTTATTTTGGTTAAAGTGTGGCTACAGGCTTCAACACCGCAGCAAGCGTGGCGTCGGGATATGGTGACAGGCTCAATAACGAGCCGGGAGCGATACTTATGTTGAGCAGTACAGCTTATATAAGTTCAGGAGTAATGGGAGGAGGAGTTGGCGCTGGCTATCATAGCGATGCAGCTTCTTCGCCTGCTTCTACTCCAGTATCATCTTCGAGCCCTGCTGGGGATAACGCCCAAGGCACCAACACATCCCTGACTGGAGCAGATACCGTTGCACTCAGCTCTGCGGCTCTCCAACTGGCACTGCAGAATGGTAAAGACTCCGCAACTCCTTCCTCTACAGATGGACGGGAATTGAGACAGACACAGGAGCTGGAACAAGCACAGAACCCGCTGGGGAAAACAAACAATGCTGCCTCTTCAGAAACCGAAGAAGCGGAAGATAAAGCAGCCCCAGGCGAAACTAACAGCAGTCAACCAAACCCGCAAGAGCAGCAAAAAATTCAGGCGCTCAAGCTACGCGACCAGGAGGTACGCACCCACGAAGCGGCCCACGCCGCAGTGGGCGGACAATACGCTGGAGCGCCAAAACTTGAATACGAAACCGGCCCAGATGGAAAGCGCTATGCAGTTTCTGGCGAGGTCAGTATTGATCTGAGCAAGGTTAAAGGTAGCCCGCAGGAAACCATCGCCAAGATGGAGCAGATTCAGGCTGCAGCGCTAGCGCCTGCACAGCCTTCGTCCCAAGATCGACGTGTCGCTGCGCGTGCAGCACAGATAGCGACTCAGGCGCGGATGGAGTTACGCACAGAACAGGACAGCGTGCGCTCCGCCGAATCATCCACCACACAAAACTCAACAACATCCGCTATCGATAGCTCCAACGAAAACGGGGAGCCTCAGCAATCTGCGCCAGCCTCGTCTTACTCCACCCCTGCAGTCACCATCGAATCCCTCCGTTGGGAAGGTGCCGTGGCCTGATATGCCGCAGTTTTCAACTCGGGTATGTTTCTATGCCGATGCAGTCGCCCATGCAGCCGAGGCAAACTTGAAACCCTGGCTCACCAGTACCGCGCGTCCACGGATATTCAAATCACTTCTGAAGCGAAACTGCTGCTGCGGATCAACTGGATAGGCCTTTAGCTGATAGTGGGTTCCCCAGGGTTTCTCCTTGAGAATCACTTGGATAGGCTCCATAAGTGCGACATAAGCACTACTCAGGGCAACATCATACAAAATGTGGCGCGCACTAGCCCCATCGTGGCAAGAATCAAGATAAAAATCGGCTACGGTCTGCAAGCGAGGCGTACCGTTATTGGCGTTGCCAATCAACTCATTCCATATCTTCAGATGCGGGATATGATACAGGGTATCATCCGGAGAAATTATCTGCACAGTGCGCAATCCAACATGGGTAACTTCACCGTACACGCCGTCAATTTCGATCCAGTCGCCGCTGCGATACGGGCGCTCAGCGGTGGCGACGATCCCGGCAATCAGACTACTAACATAGTCTTTGAGGGCAAATCCCAATGCCAACCCCAGCGTGCCAAGCAGAGCCACCATGTTTTGCAGCGATGGTTCAATAATCAACGGTAAGCTAAGGAGAAAAGCGCCAACAACAATTACCAGGCGCAACAGAGGCACGAGCGCCAGGATATAGTGCCGCCGCTGATCATGTAGCTGCCCTCCCAGCCAAGGGAGAATCTTCTGGATCAGCATGATACATAAAACAGCAATCCCCACGATGAAAGCCAGTTGCAATAGCACAGAGGCATCCAACGTATTGAAGATGTCTGCGATTTTGACGTCTTCCATGATCCCTACCCCTGAAAGTGGTCCAGCAAATAATTACGTGCGCGCAGATAGGTACAGACACCGCTATAGGCCAGCGGGGCAATATGCCAACGCTCAGCAACCTGCTCAACAATTCTCAACTCCAGCAAACGCAACAACAACGCCATAATATGCAAATGTGGCATGGGCAACACCTTATGCAGCAACTCTTCCTCTAGCCCATTATGCAGTAACAACGTATGGAGCAAAATCGCAATCTCGTCATTACGTTCGTCAGGTATACCTGGGCTCGTAGGCAAACGCCCCAACCACACGATATGCTCATCGACTGAATTATCCGCCCCCTTCTTGCTTTCTTCTTCATCAGGGACTTCCGGCTCAGACCGCAACGCTGCGCGCCAGTACCGCAAGGCAAGGCCGACGTTGCCACAACATCGCGCTGCTATCTGGTGGACAGTCGCATTTATCTCTGTGCTTGCATCATCATCACTACACAATACAGTCTTGCCGTTACTGGCGTTCTTAAAACAGTACTTACTACTGCTTCTGGCGGTACTCAGTTGCCGAAGCAGGCGCGTCAGGCGGTCGGCGTCAAAAGCTTGCAGGGTCAAAACACTGGAGCTCGGAACAGGCCATACGTATTGCAGATAAGCCCAAGCCCAGCTGTCACAGCCTATTATCCCCGGCCCATAAACTCCGCGCATCGCCTGTTCGAGAAAAGAGCGGACTAGATCCAATCCTTCGGCATGACGCAGATAGCAGCGCTCCAGTTCTGGCATAATCCAAAACTGACTGTGCTCAGGAGCTGGCGTCATCCAATCCAGACTGTTGTGTAAAATATCTTGAGGAGTGGGCGGCTTAATGCAGGGAACGTTGAGTGCGGCCGCCCAAGCATGCAGAACTTTGGCATGGCCGCTCCAGGGTGGCCCAACCATAAAAACCACTGCAGGCTCCCCGGCGTTGCCACTCCAGCCGTTAAGGGCTGCGGCAAAAGCGCTTAATGCAGCACTCCAATCCACCGGCCCAGTCAGATGTTCCACAAACGTATGTGGCAGTTGCTGGAGCTCCGACTCTGGCATAAACGGGCTCTCTCCAGCGGTTGAATTATGTTGAAACAAACGCTTGAGTGCATCCCATTTGCGCACGATCTGTTCCGAGCTGCTCTTCGGAGCTGAAAAAGCATCCAGAGTGACAATTTCCCACAGCGCAGGCAGCTCACTTCCGTCCGACTTTGAAACTGATTCATTTTTTTTGGGCATACGTTCCCTTACACATCAACCTGCCTCGGTTCAACAGATCAGGGTTGAAACTGCCGCAACATTACGCTCGCAGCACCACACCAGCGCGCATAAAATGACTTGAGTTGCAGGACACAGGCACAATGCTAGAGCTAAAGACATCCCTCCAAATATTCCTGCAACACCAGAGCCTGATTATGCTCCGTATCGCGCGCGCCATAAACCAGCGTAAGGCGCTTCTGCGTGACTGCTTTCAGCAACTTTTCCCCCAGCTGGCTTTCCTTTAACTCTGCCTGGTAGCGCTCCCTGAATTGTCCCCATTTTTCTGGGTCATGGTTAAACCACTTGCGCAGTTCCGTAGATGGAGCGATCTCTTTGTTCCACTCATCTATAGCCAGCTTCTGCTTGGACATGCCGCGTGGCCACAGGCGATCTACCAGCACTCGGTAGCCGTCCTCCGGCGCAGGATTTTCATATGCACGCTTTATCTGAATCTGCATAACCGCACCTCCATAGCCAATCAACCTGCCTAAGCCTTACTTATTTTTTTAGTTCCGCGATCTGTTGCTTGAGCTCTTTTTCCTTATTCCATGCCTTGGTGCCATCGCGCAGGATAGAAGCCATGCCGATAATTTTACCTTCCTCATCGTGCAATATAATCATGGAAAAGGCGCAGGAAATCTGACTGCCATCCTTGCACTGAGCTGGCACCGAAAGGAGCTCGTATTTACCGTAGCGGAATTCCCCTGTTTCAATGGCGCGGTAATAGCCTTCCCAATGCCGCTCACGTAAACGAGGCGGAATAATGATGTCAAGGGACTGCCCCATCGCTTCAGCGTTAGTGTAACCAAAGATATGCTCCGCCCCCTCGTTCCAGAGCTGAATAAGCCCTTCGCGGTCTGAAAAAAGAATGGCATCTGGGGCAGTGTCGATGATCTGGGTATACTCTCTGCACGTAAGTTTCATAGTCATATGTTCCTCCTTAGGATTTGTTGTAGTATATCAAAGTTGCAAAAAAATCTGTCACCGGAAAGCTTCGCTCTATAATCCTGCGCTAGGTTGCGCAAACTATGCATATATGTTCATATATATTCTTTATCTGAGTATGTATACGTATCGATTTAACCGTTCGAACGCAAATTTACACTGCATTCAAGGGAGAGAGCTTCATGGAAATAAAAATTGTTTACTGCGCACCCTGAGGACATCAACCTAGAGCGGCGAGTCTCGCCGCAGACTTAAGTGCGCAGTTGGGTGGCGCAAAGGTTGAAATCGAGGCTGGCACACAAAAGAGTGAATTCGCCGTATTCGTTGACGGCAAGCAGATATTTTCACGTCTGGAGCAGCACCGCTACCCAGAGTTGGATGAATTGGTACAAAACTTCTGTGCGTAACCCTGAAACTATTTCAGGGTGTAACGCAAAACAAAACTATGCCGGCACAGGTGAGCGGTATCACCTCACTCACAACATGGGTGAAGCAGATACCGTTTTCTTTTTCAACACATTCGAAGCGATAGCTCTACCCGACAGCTAAACCTCGCCTGAAATTGTCCTGATCAGAGTGAAAGTCTCCGGATTTGATTCCGCTCCTTTAAAATGAAACCCGCCAACATTTGCTGCATCTGTTGTGCTTGCGCCGCAAGTTGTTCTGATGTAGATGCACTTTCTATAGCATTCGCGGTATTTTGCTGGGTTACATCGTCTATTTGATTGAGGCCAATACTGATCTGTGAGATACCCTGCGTCTGATCGTTACTGGCCGCGGCAATCTCTGCCACGAGGTCGGAAACCCTGGTAATTCCGGAGACGATTCCTCCCAGAGCTTCGGCGGTACTCTCCGCAATTCGCGTTCCATTGTCGGATTTCTGCACCGCCCCTGCTATGAGCTCGGCAGTTTCACTTGCAGCTTTGGCACTGCGCGCCGCCAAACTCCGCACCTCTTCAGCAACTACAGCGAAGCCTTTGCCGTGTTGCCCTGCACGCGCGGCTTCAACGGCAGCGTTTAAAGCCAGCAAATTGGTTTGAAACGCTATTTCATCAATAACCTTGATAATGCGGGAAATATCTTGGGCAGACGCATTGATCTCATCCATGGCATCTTCCATCATTTTCATCTCGCGGCTGCCCTGTTCAGCTGCAGCGCACGCAGCAGCGGACAACTTATTTACCTCTGCGGCATTTTCTGCGTTCTGCTTAATTTGTGCTGCGATATCCATCATGGAGCTATTAATCTCTTCCAGAGAACTTGCCTGCTGAGTCGCTGCTTGGGATAGATTCTGGCTGGTATCGGAAATCTGCACCGCGCCTGAGGCTATCT
The DNA here is from genome assembly GCA_964411865.1 of uncultured Desulfuromonas sp. GTDB lineage: Bacteria > Desulfobacterota > Desulfuromonadia > Desulfuromonadales > Desulfuromonadaceae > JAIVHC01. Next base: position 13,031 of record CAYPNO010000037.1, read on the forward strand.
GGTCGCCGGCAACTCTAACCTGGCTCATAATTTCGTTCAGTGCCGCGTTGGATTTGGCTAAGGGGTCTTTGATAACCCCACTGGCTTCAAAGGTGAAATCTCCGGCCGCGAGACGATTAAATGCCGTAAGGATCTCACCTTGCATGTTGTCAGCAAAAGCATCCATGGTGCGCGCCATAATCCCAATTTCATCAGAGCGCTTCATTCCCAGGCGTTGCCCAAGGTCACCACGTTCCAGCGCCTGAATCATAGCGGTCAGGCTGGCGACAGGACGTAAGATCAATCGTTCTGTTGCATAGATACAAAACAGGAAAACCAGGACAACGCTAATAATCCCAGCACAGAGTATCTGCTTCAACACAGCTACCTTTTTTTCGGCCTGCTGCTCATACAGTTGAACCACCGCATGAGATTGGCTCACAAGGCTCTGATTGTTGCGCAGAACATATTCAAGCGCCGCAGAAAATTCCCGACCCTGCACCGGATGGCGCAAAACTTTTTCTATATTATGGCTATATACGTTCCACTGTTGCTGAACCGTTTCCAGTCCCGTTTTTAATTCTGCCACAGCAGGTTCCATATTTGCGGATGGGTCTCCGTGCAATAGCTGCTCAAGCACGGCTCCAAATTGTTCCTTATTATCTTGCAGCTGTTTTCTGGCATCCGCCGCATTTTGTTCCAGAGCAATTATTGCCGCATTTTTCGCCATGCTCTGACTGAGCATCCGCTGTGCTCCCGCCTTATTGATCAACCCACCATCCTGTTTCTGTCGTGCCAGAAACACCAGAGAAACTGAACTTATCGCCACTGCTGTGAGAACAACCAGCCCGATGAGTCCCAGAAGGGTCGTTCTAATTCCGAAAAAAGTCTTTAACTGCTTTCCTTGCTGCATTTCTGCCATTGCGGCCTCCTGAAGTCAAAAAACAATCTTACCCGAATATCGGGCTAAACCCATTGTAGTTTGGCGTTTTATTAAAAAAGAGAAAACACAAAAACGAATTGATATGAATCAATTTTTAATTCGTTGTGCTCTTTTTGTTGTAAAAAAGTACGAACATCTCTTCTGCGCTACAATTTGAACTTGCTTGAAATGGGATCAAACAGGGTTCTCAGGTTGCCAAAAAACATAATTACGTTATTGTTGAGAAAAAAGCAAAGGGACCTGTCCGTATAAATAAACAGAAAAGGACAGCGTAAGTACTTATTCACAACAAGCACAAGGAGGATTGATTATGGCTAGAATAGTGTATGTAGATAAGGACGAATGTATAAGCTGCGGCTTGTGCGTGGATAATCTGCCGGACGTTTTCCAGTTTGACGACGATAACAAGGCGGAGGCGTATGACAGCACCGGAGCCAGCGAAGAGGATATTCAGAGTGAAGCCATAGATCAGTGTCCTTCAGAATGTATCCACTGGAAGGATTAATTTCGCTCACCCATCCCGCCTGATTCTCGGCAGTGGTCTAGCGATAAAAAAGGCGGGTGCTATTTGAGCACCCGCCTTTTTTTGTGGTTAGCCCTGCTTAGTTATGCAGCTTACGCAT
>CAYPNO010000038.1:0-14195 GCA_964411865.1 uncultured Desulfuromonas sp.
ATATATAAACAGATCGGTAACAACCCCGCGCGGCTACCTAACTACCGGAGGCACCATGAATCTACGCCAGCTCCATTTTTTTCTCGAAGTAGCCCGCTGCGGCAGCTTCACCGCCGCAACGGAGCGCCTGCACATCTCGCAGCCAGCCTTGAGTATCGCCATCCGCAAACTGGAAGAAGAATTAGAGATCAAGCTCTTTAACCGTCGCGATCGGCACATAACCCTTACTGCTGAAGGGGAAGTGCTGGCGTGCCATGCGCGTGAAATTCAACGCAAAGTAGCCGAAGCACGGCAAGAACTCGCCGCCCTGCGCGGACTGCTTAAAGGTGAGGTGCGCATCGGGCTGACGCCGATGCTGAGCAGCTGCTTTCTGCCGAGAATCATCGCCGCCTTTAAGCAGCGCCACCCGGCGCTGCACATCTCCATCGCCGGGGATAGCGCCGCAAATCTTCCGCGCCAGATCGAACAGGGGGAGATAGATATAGGCATTATCGCCGGGCCGGTGCCGGAGGGGTTCGACTCCCACCATCTCTTGCGTGATGAAGTGGTGGCATGTGTGCCGCGTAGCCATCCCTTTGCCCAGCGAAGCAGCGTCCCTATCCGTGAATTGCTCGGCGAAGCCCTGATCCACTTCAAAACCGGTTATCATCTGCGTGAAATGATCGATACGCTCGCGCTGCAGGAAGGGATGACTCCCGTGGTGGTGGCAGAGTCAAACCTGTTCTCGCTTATTGTCAATCTGGTCAAAGAAGAGTTGGGGCTCGCCTTTCTCCTGCGCATGATGGTGACCGAGGATACGCAGTTGGCGGCGCTCTCCTGTTCTAACCCTCTGTATCTCGATCTCTCCATCGCGTGGAAGAGAAATACCCGTCTATCCCACGCGAATCGCGCCTTTGTGGAGTTTCTCATCGAGGAGGTGGACGACTACTACCTGCTGGCTCAGGCGGCAAGCACCTTTCCCCTGCCGTAACCTGGCTGTCAAACCCATTTAACTGACAAGCTTAAACTCCAGGCAAAGATGAAAATAATCTTTGCCAAAATATCAGTTAAGGTTGACAGGGGCGGGACTTTTGAGGCAAAACCTGATAAGAATTAACGGTTGGGCGTTACTTGTCTATCGTTTCGCCGCTTGTCTCCCTTGTGAATCCGATGGGTCAACTTTATAATCTTTGCCCCAAACGGCGCCTATTCACGCAGATTATTTGTCTATAGCTTTGAGCTTCTATTCTATCCTTTCCTATCCACTTGCGGCAGTTATACGCCGTAAGTTACTTTGCCAAACAGGTCTTCTATGAATGCCATCAGGAACAACACCCGCGCAGAGCGGCGCAAAAGACGTCAGAGAAACCGGCTTCGGCTGCTGGCTGGGACCCTTGCCCTCTCTTTAGCTGCGTTTATCTACACCAGCCCTGCTGCGTTGTTCATCCCATCTACCAGCCCTGAAATGCACGAATCTGCTTTAGCACCCGTAGAAGCAGATCTCCAAGGGCAGATATGCGCTCTAGAACTCAAACCAATCCCTGTACCAGACAATATCCTGGTACGCGATATCGTTTCCGGCGACACCCTCGGTTCGATTTTCAACATGTGCGGAATCCCCCCCTGCATCCTGCAACAGATTCTGGCCGCCGATGAGGAGATCCTCGCGCTCGACACCCTGCGCCCGGGGAACCGCCTCACCTTCACCCTTGATAAAGAGATGCGCTCCCTGGAGCAGATGGAGTTGTATATCCACCCCGCCCGACAGGTTGTGTATCAGCGTCTGGATGAAAACACCTTTGGTTTTAATGAAGTCGTTCTGCCGGGCACTTGGGAACAGGACATGCTTGAAGGGAGTATCGATGGCAGTTTCTATCTGTCTGCGAAGCGTGTTGGCCTGAGTGAGAAGGAAACCGCTATAGTTTCCGACCTATTTCGCGAACAAATCAATTTCGCGCGTGATATCCGCGCTGGAGATGTGTTTCAAGTTATCCGCAGTCAACAATTTGCTGGTGGGGTTTTTACCGGCCAGAGTCGTATCGACGGAGTGCGGATCTTTCGCGGCAAACATCTCTATAGTGCTTTTTTATTTGAAGATGGCAGCTATTACGACCACCGCGGCGAGAGCCTGGCACGCGCATTCCGCCGCTACCCCATGGATGGGCAGTATCGTGTGAGTTCCCACTTCAACCCGCGCCGTCTGCATCCTATAACCCGCAGAATTTCACCCCACAATGGGGTTGATTTTGCCATGCCAAGCGGAACCCCTGTCCTCGCCACCGGCGATGGAGTGGTCACCAGGGTGCAAAATCATCCCTATGCGGGCAAATACATCGAAATTCAGCATGGTAGCCATTACACCACGCGCTACCTGCACTTGAGCCGTTTTCAGGTGAAGACGGGACAGAAAGTTGAACGCGGGCAGCGTATCGCCCAATCCGGCAACACCGGACGCTCAACCGGGCCACACCTCCATTTTGAGTTGCACATCAAAGGTCGTCCGGTAAACCCGCTGACCGCCAATATCCCTAAAGCATCCTCTGTACCTAAGGGCAAGCTGGCCGAATTCAGCCAGCGCGTCAGCGAACTGGTATCCATCATGGAGCAACCGCAGCTTCACATCGCCGAACCCCAACGTCAACCCACCCCTACCAAGCTCTTGACCGGCCAAACGGACCTCCCCAAAACCCACCAGAATCCTGCATCCTGACACGTAAGGAAATTCAATCACTCATCGCCTCTCATTATATGTTTGACTCTCTGGGGTTATTTTGCTTGAGATACTTGTTTAAGATGCTGATATATCTGCGCTCGCAGACAAGTCAACTCCGCACTTCCGGATGGGGGCTTGTCATTTAAGACCACCAATGGGACAGGTAAACTACCGACACATAACGAAGCCCCTTGCCAGTCCCAACCAACAACAGGAATAGCCAGAGTGGAACACGCATAATCCCAGCGACAAGGGTTAAGACATCCCCACCGATCGGCATCCAGGCCAGCAGCAGGGTCCAGAAACCGTAACGCTGGAACCAGCGCTGGGCTTTTTCGATCTGATGTTGGTTGAAATAAAACCAACGGCGCTCACGAAAATGCAGCAGATAAATTCCCAGCCACCAGTTGACAACTGCACCCGCTGTATTGCCGATGGTTGCCGTTATTACCAGCCAGAACGAGTCGCCTCCATTGCGTAACAACGCAAACAGAACCACCTCGGAATAGAAGGGCAAGATGGTCGCAGCCAGAAACGCTGAAGAGAAGAGCAGCAGATATCCGCTCATAAATCTTCCTGGATCAACCACCGGAAAAATCTGAGTTGTGAAGGAAGGTAGCAGAGATACTCTGGATGCCACTGCACCCCGATAATGCGCGGTGTGCCTGGGCTCTCTACCGCTTGAATAATATTGTCGAGATCCCAGCCGACCGCCTTCAAATCAGGGCCTGGTTGCTTGATCGCCTGATGATGAAGACTGTTAACCCGCAAACGGATCCGGTTACAGACCCTGCTCAATCGCGAATCAGCCTCAAGATGAACCTGTTTAGTCGGCAGCAACCCGGGACGGTTGTGAGTGAGCTTGCGCAGGGAACGGATATCCTGGTGGAGGGTGCCACCGAGAACTACATTGATTAGCTGCGCTCCGCGACAAATCCCCAGTAGCGGCAATGGCTTCTGCAGCGCAAACTTGATCCAGCCTATCTCCAATTTATCGCGTTCTGGATCTGATTTAACCTTGCGTCCGAGATCCCCGCCATAGTGTTCCGGACCAATATCATTGCCTCCACCGATCACTAACGCAGCCAAGGTATGTTCTTCCGCAACGTGCTTCACGCTGATGCGGATTGCTTTGGCTCCCACCAGCCAAAGGGCGAAACGTGTGCACCACCAGGCTGGTGCCCAGTGGCGTGCAGAGCCGGTTACCCCAACATATGGTCGCGATGCCATTGCTCAATCACCTCGTTCCATTCGTTGCGGCTCACACCGAGCAACGGCCTGGACATGGTTAAAAACTTAGCGCCCAGTTGCTCGATCACTTCTGTCTGCGTTGCCAGACGTTCCACCACCAGCCAACTATTCCATGCGTCGACCAGAGACCAGCCTGGCTTTTCAATATGGCAATCCGGGAGGCGATAGTGGAAGGCTGGGCGCGCCTGTATTCTATCATCCCTAACGGCAGCTTGAACCCGCTCTTTGTTGATCTGCGCCAGCAATGGCAACAGATCCAGAGCACGGTTGCGACTGGCATTATATTCGAGATAGTCTTCTATCAGAGTATCAAGCGTGGGGTTTTGCCTAGTGAACAGCCGTTCCAGGTACGCTTCTGGATAAAGATCGATATAAGGGCTGATTTTACGGGTAAAATTGATAGAGTGCTTATCCACCAGCCACCACTGCAGCAAGGCAAATGCGCGTAAATATGCGTAAAGGTTTGCTGCGTCCAGGCGGGGAATTTCCGTATTAACGTGGACGCCGAAAGCGGCAACGATTGAGTCCTCCGTCCCCTTTGCTCCGGCTGTGCGCAGGGCCGAAGTGATCGGGGTCAAAAGATTTAGTTTATCGAATGGTAGTGGCGGACAAACGATTTCGAGAGGAACCAGTAAGGGTGCAAATTGGCTCAGCAGTTCGAGCCATTGGCTGGGATTACTGTGCCCCTCTTCTGCAGCTTTATTTTTGATGTAACTCCAGTCGAGTTCAATTCTGAATTCTCCGAGGGAGGAAACCTTTAGAACAGATTCCGCGCAAGACGTTTCACGCAGTATTCCTCCCAGTGTTTTTTGGAGAATTCGTCCGGTATCTGAGATGGTTATACCGGTAAATTCCAGCTCAAAACCGACACATCGCAATTGCCCGTCACCATTATAGCGTTCGGCAGGTAATCTAAAATCCACTTAGTATATCCCTCCCTGCAACTCTGCAAACTTGGTGTGCAACTAAAGCTACTTTTTTGCGATGACCCAAACCGCATGGACAATGCCGGGAATATACCCAAACAAGGTTAGGATGATATTGATCCAGAAGTGTTTGCCGAGGCCAACCTGCAAAAACACGCCGAGCGGTGGCAACAATAGAGCAATAAGAATACGTAATAAATCCACAGAAGATCCTTTCGTAACAGAATTAGCGTAAAAATCCTTGGATTATCCGGTTAACCGCACCATCATAATCTAGGCCCAGGCTCATGAGCTTCATCAGCTGGTCGTTGGCAATTTTGCCGATGGAGGCTTCGTGGGTCAGTTCCGCATCCGGGTGCAGGGCTCTTAAGGCCGGAACAGTTTGGTTGATCCCATTGTCCATAATGATGGCGTCACACTCAATATGCCCATAACATTTGGCTTTTGCGGTGAGGTTTACATAAAAATCCTGGGATGAAGTGTCCTTTATCACGGAACGGGCAACAATATTTGCCTTACTGCCGGTGCCTGCCAGTTCAATCTCGTTTTTCGAGTCCGCTAACTGATCGTCTTCAGTCATAACCCGTTCGGTAATGATCAAAGTAGCCCCTTCGCCGACAACCGCTTCATTTATACGTTTTGCTTCATCCACACCCCCCAGTTGGGTCAGTTCCATCTCTACTTGGGAGTTTTTCTGCATAAATACTTTTGTGGTGGGATTTAATATGCGCCGACCCGTGCCTGCGCCAAGGGCAACATGCTTTTCCACATATTTTACCTTTGCACCCGCTTTAATCTGAAACTCGTGAATCCCGGAATGGCCTTCGGATTCTTTGCCCCCGCAATGAATCCCGCACCCGGCAACAATGGTCACATCCGCATCTTCGCCAACGATAAAGGTATTATACACAACGTCATGCAGCCCCGCCTGGGAGAGAATGACCGGAATATGTACAGATTCATTCTTTGTACCCGGTTTGATCTCAATAACAATACCGTCGCCTTTTTCATTGGTTTCGATATTGATATTGGCTGAAACCTCGCGCCCAAGAAGCTTTCCGTTTTTGCGGATATTGTAGGCTCCCTTAGGCAGACTTTCCAGACCCGCAACCTCTTTTAAAACTTGTTTATCGGTAGCATCTAGCATCATTTTCTCCTTGGCATGGTTCGTTGAACGTACACACGCTTAAATCCTCCAGCATGGGTATGGCTCCCTGCAAGTCTCCGGCGTAGGCGATCCGTCCTTTTCGAACCAGCAAAAGGGTATCCGCCGCTTCCAAGAATGCTTTGTTGTGACTAACCACAATGGTGGTGGTGTTATTCTCTTTTTGCTCGCGCTTGAGCAGTTCCACCATGGGACCGATGGTCCAGAGGTCGATGCCGGTGTCTGGCTCATCATAAATAGCCACCTTGGGATTTCTAGCAATCACGGTTGCCAGCTCGATTTTCTTAATCTCCCCGCCAGACAATTTGCTATCTACGGGTTTATCTAGAAAACTCATCGAACAAACCCCCACCCGAGCAATAATCCGGGCCAGCGTATCTTCGTCAGCAGTCCCCGCTGCAATGGATAAAAGATCGCGGAAGGTGGTTCCTTTGAAGCGCGCCGGATTCTGGAAGCCATACGCGATACCGGCATTGGAGCGCTCATGGATAGAAAGGGTACTGATGTTTTGTCCGTCAAAAATGATTTCTCCGGAACTTAATTCGTTGATCCCCATGATCAGTTTAGCAAGGGAGGTTTTGCCCGATCCGTTTGGACCGGTGATGGCATAGAAGCCACCCCGCTCAAAGGTGAAACTCACGTCATTCACAATCGTCTTTTGTGAAGGAGCTTCATTCGGACCTTCGGAATCCGGCACTTTGAAGGTAACATTTTGCAATTGCAGCATGGCTGAGCCCTTTCTTTGAAACGTAAAAATCAAATTATACGGGTCAAGGCGTTTTGTTTTTAAATCCCGTGGACACGAATATATTACCCCACATCAGTTTCAAAGAAAACTGGTGGCGCCTCAAACCCACATATTTTCATGCTAACACAACATTGCTCCCGTTTCCCCCGATACCACTTCTTTTCTATTCCGGCTCTGTTTCAGTGGGGCGCGCATCGCATTTAAGTCCCCCAGCTGAAGTGGCCGCGGGTGTTGTTCGGCATCGGATTCATGTTGTGCCATACTGCGGCCATATTGCGAACTTAAGACTGAACTGAAATTTAAATTCTTCAAACTATACAGGCTTAAAGTATCTAAGAAAGCGAACAAAAATGGAGGTCAGAAATATTAAACTGAGCTCTTGACATCTGTAGCCACTTAGGTATTATTCCTAACAAATAAAATTTACAAACAACAGGATGCGCTGAACTTCACCGCATCCGCTGATAACACTAACCATGGCTATTAAGCCAGCAACAGAACATCTCAAGGAGAGAAAATGTCGAAAAAGAAACTGACCACCAATGCCGGAGCGCCCGTTGTCGATAACCAGAACATCATGACCGCCGGGCCACGCGGGCCTGCCCTGCTCCAGGATGTTTGGTTCCTGGAGAAACTTGCCCAATTCGACCGCGAAGTGATCCCCGAGCGCCGCATGCATGCCAAGGGCTCCGGTGCGTACGGCACCTTCACCGTCACCCATGACATCAGCCGTTACACCCGTGCCAAGATGTTTTCTGAGGTGGGGAAGCAGACCGAGCTTTTTATCCGCTTTTCCACTGTTGCTGGTGAGCGTGGTGCTGCGGATGCGGAGCGGGATATCCGCGGCTTCGCCATGAAATTTTATACCGAGGAGGGCAACTGGGACCTGGTCGGGAATAACACCCCGGTCTTCTTCCTCAAGGATCCGAAGAAATTCCCCGACCTCAACCACGTAGTCAAGCGCGATCCCCGTACCAACCTGCGCAGCGCTAAAAACAACTGGGATTTCTGGACCCTGCTTCCCGAAGCACTGCACCAAGTCACCATCACCATGAGCGAGCGCGGCATCCCCCGCTCGTATCGCCACATGGACGGATTCGGTAGCCACACCTACAGCCTGATTAACGCCGAAAACGAACGTATCTGGGTCAAATTCCACTTCAAGACCCAGCAAGGGATCCAGAACCTGACCGACGCTGAAGCCGAGGCGGTTGTCGGGAAATGTCGCGAAAGTAATCAGCGTGATCTGTACGAAAGTCTCGAAAAGGGTGATTTTCCCCGCTGGGATATGAAGATTCAAGTGATGACTGACGAGCAGGCGCAAAACTGCCCCTTCAATCCCTTCGACCTTACCAAGGTATGGCCTCACGGGGATTATCCGCTGATTGAGGTTGGGGTGCTAGAGCTCAACCGCAACCCCGATAACTACTTCGCCGAGGTTGAGCAGGCCGCCTTTAACCCAGCCAACATCGTCCCGGGTGTCGGCTTTTCGCCGGACAAGATGCTGCAAGGGCGGCTCTTCTCCTACGGCGATGCTCAACGCTATCGGCTGGGGGTCAACCATCACCTGATTCCGGTCAACAAGGCGCGCTGCCCTTTCCACAGCTATCATCGCGATGGCAGTATGCGAGTGGACGATAACCACGGCAGCACCCTCGGCTACGAACCAAATGGTTACGGCGAGTGGCAAGAACAACCGGAGTTCGCCGAGCCACCGCTGGAACTCTCTGGTGCCGCGAATCACTGGAATCACCGCGAGGACGACGCCGATTACTACAGCCAGCCCGGCAATCTCTTCCGCCTGATGAACCCAGCCCAACAAGATGCCCTGTTTGGCAATACCGCGCGCGCCCTAGGTGACGCGCCCAAGGTGATCAAGGTTCGCCACATCGGCAATTGCCTAAAGGCTGATCCGGCCTACGGTAAAGGGGTGGCAGATGCGCTCGGTATCCCCATGAGTGAAGTACCTAAAAACTAAGCAGGTTAAGAGCTTAACTAACACACAAAAAAGGCGCCTCGAATTGAGAGCGCCTTTTTTGTGTGTTCTAGGCGAAATTCGGTCCAATTATTTCCTCAGTTATCTGAGCGCATCAACATTGATTCTTATACTTAGCGTAGACGATTTGCTATCCTGATTTGTTCGTATTGCCATGTTGCACCAAATGGATGGAGCCTCTTTTGCCAACACCGATACAGAGTCATACGGCAGGAATCATTTGATGAAACCAAATTGGAAACTTACTGACGTTGTCGATCTGGAGTATTTCTTAGCTACAGACGAGCACTTGCGTCAGCAAGCTGGTGAACAAGCCCTGCATCAGCGCGATCGGGTTATTTTTCTGGCCAGGCAACAGGAATTTGAAGGGGCTAGTGGCACTCGCGGTCTGCTCCGCTGCTGGCTCGCCGCACGCAGGACACAGTATCTTGGGAGATCTGCCGGACAAGCACTTCACCCCCTTCCCGGGGAAGTCTGGGCGGAAACCGCGACCCTGACCCGCTGGCTGATTATGGCGCTAGGCTTGATTTCAGGTGCCACCCTAAGCGCGTCACTCCTCGCCTACAGCGGCACCGCAGCGGTTAATGTTTCCGGCTACTTTGCGTTGTTCATCCTGCTGCAAGCCATCTTCCTTATCCTTCAGATACTCTTCTTCTTTTTTCGTTCTTTTGGTCGGCAGGGGATTCGCGCATCGATTTTATGTAAATTAGGTGCCAGCCTGCTCAATAAACTTTTCAGCCGTTTACTGCGCCGCAGTCAGCGCGCCACCGGCGGCGAGGCACGTCTCACTTTTCACGCTACATTGGGGCAACTGAAACAGAATCGGCAGGAATATGGCAGCCTTTATTTCTGGCCCGCCTTCATCCTGTTGCAAATTTTTGGGGTCAGCTTCAATCTGGGTATTTTAGTGATGACCTTGATTAAGGTCAGTATTGCGGATGTTGCATTTGGCTGGCAGACCACTTTGCAGGTTGACCCCACACTTTTGGCAGAAACACTCCGCTTGATCGCCACCCCCTGGTCCTGGTTTGTCCCCGCGCACCTTGCCTATCCAACCTTGGAACAGATTGAGGGAAGCAAGATCGTGCTGAAAGAGGGAATTTATCATTTGGCCACCGGCAATCTAACGGCGTGGTGGCCCTTTCTAACCCTGGGTGTTCTCACTTACGGCCTGCTGCCGCGGATATTGCTCCTGTTCGTCGGCGTGCTCCAGACCCAGCGTACCTTGAGCAAACTCAGTTTCGACAGTGCCCGCTTTCGCCAGTTACGCCAGCGGATGCTGACCCCGACGCTGCAAACCAGCGCTACCAACAGCATGGTTAAACCTCCTGATTCGGCGGAGGCCAGGCAACTTTCACCGCTGCAGGATAACCCGCCTATCCCTGCGACGTTGCTTGAGCAAGGACCAAAATTATTACTGATTCCAGATGAGCTATGGGATGAACTGGACAGCGCACAATTGATGCCGCTGTTGCTTCCACATGAGGGCAACGGTCCATTTCACCCCGTGCGGATTGGCGCACTCGATCAATCGGAAGAGCAATTATTCACCGAGGTTGCCGAACAGCTCCACAAAACATCAGCCACCGGAATTGTCCTGCTTCAAGAAGGCTGGCAACCACCCATCTGCGAAATTCTGGCCCTGCTGCGGCGCTTGCGCCACGAAATTCCGCGTAGATATCCGATCTCAGTCACCTTGATTGGCAAACCAACCTCAACCACTCTGCTGACTCCGACCAAAAGTGGCGACCTGAAGGTCTGGCAAAAAACCTTACACCGTCTCGCCGATCCCTACTTGGCGGTGATCTCTTTGGTGGGGAGAACATGAAAACACCCGCATTTGCTATTATTGGTCACCCCAATGAAGGGAAATCTTCGGTGCTCTCCACCTTGGCCGAAGATGACAGCGTCCGTATCAGCCCCATTCCGGGCGAAACCACCCAAAGCCAAGCGTTTCCAGTCTTGATTGATAAGCGCGAAGTGATCCGCTTCATTGACACCCCCGGCTTCCAGAATCCACGTAAAGTGCTGGAGTGGATGCAGAATTATCAGGGACCGGAGCGTGAAATGCTGACCACTTTTTTAGGCGTCCACTGCGATATTGATGCGTTCCGCGATGACTGCGAGCTCCTGACCCCAGTGGCACAAGGTGCAGGGATTATCTTTGTCGTCGATGGCTCGCGCCCGATTCGTAATGTGGATCGCATCGAGATGGAAATCTTGCGCCTGACGGGAGCACCGCGCATGGCGGTCATCAACACCAAAGAAGAGGAACCCAGCTTCATCGGCGACTGGCAAACAGCATTTCGCAAGCATTTTAATGCCATCCGCATTTTCAACTCATGTAAAGCCACCTATGCCCAACGCCTCGAACTGCTGGAAAGTCTGAAGAGTATCGATCAACAGCTGGAGCCAGTGCTACGCGAAGTTGTTTCAGCTTTTCAACATGATTGGCAGGCCCGTACCGAGCGAAGCGCCGACCTGATTCTGGCCTTACTAAAAGAGGCGATCCCTTACAAAGAGACCGCGATCTTTAAAGTGGGGCAGAATGAAAACGAACTGAGGCAGAAACTCTATCGTGCCTACACCCGTCACCTCAAAGCACAAGAGCAAAAAACCCAGGACGCGATCCGCGCTCTCTTCAAACACAATATTTACAGCATTCAACTGCCCGAACAATCGATTTTGCAAGAAGATCTGTTCAGCGAAAAAACCTGGGAATTTCTTGGCCTCAGCGACAAGCAGTTGATCCTTGCCGGGGCATTAGGTGGCGCAGCGCTAGGCGTTGGCCTGGATGCTGCGGTGGGTGGGACATCCTTGGGGCTATTCTCGGCCATTGGCGGCCTGATTGGTGCTGCTGGCACATCCCTGAAAGGGAAGAAGCTAATCGACGGATTCAACCTGCTTGGATTCAAGGTTGGGGGGGAACAGTTGCAGGTTGGCCCGATCAATAACAGCCAACTCCTGTTTATACTACTCGACCGGAGCCTGCTCTTTTATTCCTACGTCATCAACTGGGCTCACGGCCGACGTGACTATGAACAGCACCTAGCCCTGATACAGCAAGACGCCAAAGAGGGATTTACCACGCATTGGGACAGCGAACAACGGCGTGTTTGCCTCGAGCTGTTCAAGGCTCTGCAAAAAGCTGAGGAGGAAGATATCACGATAGCTTCGCACCAGTTGCGTGAAATCCTTATCACCCAGCTCCAACAAATCGCCACAGCTTGATGGGGATAGAACGAGAAACGATTAATTGAATGTAGGCGCCTTAATCGTTGGCAGTGATTGTTTGATCTGAATCAAACGATAATTACTTGATCCTTGAAGTGTAGCGGCATAGAGAAAAGCCTTTGCAGCCCAAAAACTTTGTGCCTACCTTTGATCCTTTTTTTGCCACTCTTATAACCAACTGCTTGCCACACATGGGGCATTTTTCTGAAACTTGAAGGCGTTGCTCACCCAGCCCAGCATGTTGCCCTTCTTTGAGCCGTGCCATTGCCGCACGCGGGCAATGCTCAATTTGCCCGAAGCTCTGCAACTCTTCAGAGGACTTCATTGATACATACAAACTACGGCCATTTATAAGGGTTATATTCAATCCATTAGCGAATTTTTTGGCCTCATCGGTAAACTTGCCCGCCGAGACAACAAAACCTCCTGCAGCACCTTGAGCTGATATAACCCCGTAGAGTTCACGAACAGTCTGAACCCCAACTTTATTGGCTCTCCACTGTTTGCATTGAACGAAATAATTATCAGATCCTTTTTGAGCTATTAAATCAATTCCCCCATCTGGGCCATTGCCGCCGGTCTGCTTAATAGAATATCCACGCCGTCTAAAAAACTCACTGACCAATCCTTCGAATTGTTGCCAGTTCATGTCAAATAAGGCCGCTTGACTCTGTTGTGACCTAGTATCGTTGAAACGTTTTTTCTGCCTAAAAATTCTGATAAAAGAACCTAGCGCACCAATGCCAAACAGCAGCGGCAAAACATACTGGCCTACGGTTGCTATACCTACAAACATCCCCTTTGCTGCAAGAGCACCTAAATCATCCATGCCTACGGGTTGATTTATCTTGGTTTCAGCTATTGAATGCAAACCAAAATAAGATAGGACGGCAAGAATAAAACCAACCCACCAGGGGAGTCGGCTCGTGATATCAATTACAAATTCTGCTGTTGATGACTTTCTACGCCTCGCCATTGGTTAATGCACTCCACGCACTCCAGCTGATTTCCAGCTTAGGCAGAGTTGTTCGAGTTGGTCTTCTGTGATCATTCGGCCCTCTTTCGGTCTCAAGTTTCAATTGACAAGGTTCAGCGAACGCCTATAATTGGACAGAATACGCCCGGCGCCTCTTCGCAGATTTATCTGCGTACGCGTCGGTTTTCTTTTTCAGGGCCACAGTTCCCACGATCTCCAATCACCCACAACTCCAAAGTCCCCAACGTTGATCGCATCACAATCGACAACCGGGAAATTCTCATTGATCAGCGTAATGAGTCGCTGCCCCCAGGTTGACGTCGGGGATATCACCCGCAGAAACATCTGCATCAGGCAAAAGTAGAAGAACGGACGAGCATTATTAAGCTGCTGCCAGTACTGCCCCTGTGGCAAAGGAGAGCGATCGACAACGTTCACATTCCATAACCGCGCATGATGCGCCGAAACATTCCGAATAAAGTTTAAACTTCGTAGATATTTAGCCAATTTATTTCCGTCCGCCACATTATATTTCAGGGCGATTCTTTTTTTGTCGTTGTACTTCATCCCCTCATACAGAGTAGATAGCATACCGAAATCCCAAACTTCTATAGCGGCCCAGATGGGGAGACTGTCGTATTTCCCTAAGTGGTGAGAGACAAAAGGTGTGCGGCCTGCCCGGTGAACCTGCTGCTGATATTTTCCAAGCCATATCTGATGGCCGGTTTTTCCGAATTTTTGGTTGACTTTCTTGCCGAAATTTCCATGAAAACAATCCGGGTTCTCATGGGCAAGAGCATCCCTTTCCCCCAGCAAATGGGCAACATCAACCCGCAAAGCCATTTCGATACGTTCAAGGGCATCCAGCGCCAGCAAGCGCAGTTTCTTGTCGAAGACATAAAGATCGATCAAATTACCAAATCGGCTCCCTTCCATAAAATCATCATGGCGCAGCTCAGCAGTTTGACCATTTTCTACGTTACGGAACTGACGAAACGGATACCAGTAACCACTCAGGCGATAATAGCCCAGGCGTGTCAGATAACGTTTAGCCCGGTCATTGTCTTCTATCTGAAGCCCTCTTGTCCGCAGAATTTCCAGCTGCTCATCAATCGATTTCCATGGTTTCATCTGAGCTGTCATGAACGCGCCCCAACTTGTCGTTCGCACTTTCCTACGGTCAGTACGCGGGAGGGGAGTCTGTGGA
>CAYPNO010000039.1:0-13867 GCA_964411865.1 uncultured Desulfuromonas sp.
CAGCTATGAACTACCACCCACATTTTCCAGCTACCCACTTTTCTTCAGCTCGGCTGTCAAAGTGACTAGATCCGCAGGCTCGCTACGATCACTCAAACTTACCAGTGCCTTGAAAATCTGACGATGGGTATCACGATAGAAATCGTCTGGGATCAGGATTTCCAGCGCACGATTCAGTGCTTCATTCTCAAGCAGAACAGCGCCTAAAACTGACATTTCGGCTTCGAGATTCTGTGGAGGTAGTCGGTGCGACTCTACTTGGTGCATAGTATATTTCACTTAAATGCAAACCCCCCGCGGCCATAACAGCAGGCCGAGGGGGGGATAGTTACTTACATATATATTACACGTAAACAGCTCTATTCTGCGGGCACTACCGTAACCCCTAATGTTGCTACAATATTGCCTGGGAGTTTAAGCTCTATACTGTGCTCACCCAGTGCTTTAATTGGCTCGCCGAGCTGGATCTTTTTACGATCAACAACAATACCAGCTGTCGCAAGCTTGTCTGCAATGTCAGCGGAGGTAACAGAACCAAAGAGCTTGCCATCCTCGCTGGCGCGCAGCATAAATTCACATTTCTGCGCTTCTATCTTCAACTTCATCGACTCTGAATCCTTAGCAATTGCTAAAGACTTATACTCCAGTTGGCGCTTATGGTGCTCAAACTCTTTGATGTTGCTGCTATTTGCGACTACTGCCAAGCGTCTAGGTAGCAGAAAATTACGCGCATAACCAGGCTTAACCTTAACATTAGCTCCTACTTCTCCAAGCCCATCAACACTTTCTGTTAAAATAATTTCCATTATGTCCTCCACAAAAGAACTAAGTCGTTTTGACGCGAGGTTTGCGAAAGTCAAACCAAAGATCAAATATTCCCAGGGCCGTTACGAGTAGCGGCAATGGATTTATGATCAATACAATGGTGTAGGCAAACACTCGGGCTAAAAACGAAAATGCCTTTTTTTTGAGATAAAACGCTACAATTGCCATCCCCTGAACAAAATACAACGGCAGCAATACGGTCAAAATATTCAAGGCTATATTCTGCAGCAAGACTACGGGCACCAGCAGAGCAAACCCAGAACCTATCAATAACCAGACAACTGGCTCTGAAACCTTGAAAAAGTGAAAAGCAATTCCCGGGAGGGTAAATTTACCCCTACCCACTACATAAAGCACCAACACTGTAACCAGATAAACCAAACCCATCGCCGAGGTGGTTATGCCAGCGTAGGCTCTCTTGAGGAATACTGCTGTATTTTCAACAACTACTGTAAGTTCTCTTAACTGTGAACCTTCAATACCGGCCTGACTGTAGACACTATAGACCTGCTCCATCTGAGCATCTACATATTCAGCCACTAACCCTGAAATACTATTATCTACGATATAAGCGGTATAAGTCGATAGAACAGTAAGTGCAGCGATTCCCACCAATAAGGTGTAGAAAACCGCACGAGGCCAACTAATATTGCAGCGTAAAGCGTAAACTAAACTCATTCCCGGCAGGCCAAACTGTGCCAAATATAGCAACATAGCCACCTCACCAGCTACAATATACTGAACAGTCAGCGAGACTAGCAACACCAGCAGTGCGGACAGAATCCCTGCAGTGAATCCAGCTACAGCAAGTGGAACGGCTAGAAAAACATGCAAAAAAAACCCAGCGGAACCCACATAAGTTGCAGCCATGAGCAATACAACACTCAATGCAGAGCCTAATAGCGTGGTTTTCAGTAAAGACTGGTTATGTCTTGGCTGCATCTGCGGGGGCTGTTCCATCGTCTCCAATGTTTATCTACCACCTACTCGATGGTGCGCTTTGAAGTAAAAGATATAAGCGCAATGTTACGCGCGCGCTTGATAGCCTCAGTTATTTTACGTTGATGAATTGCACAGTTGCCAGAAATACGTCTTGGAACAATTTTACCGCGTTCAG
Source organism: uncultured Desulfuromonas sp. (assembly GCA_964411865.1). Classification (GTDB taxonomy): domain Bacteria; phylum Desulfobacterota; class Desulfuromonadia; order Desulfuromonadales; family Desulfuromonadaceae; genus JAIVHC01. Next base: position 1,943 of record CAYPNO010000039.1, read on the forward strand.
AAACAAAATACTTCAGTGTACGTACATCCTTATACTCAATTTTAAGATCACTGTCTGCGCAGAAACGACAACCTTTGCGCCGACCAAAACGACGCCGGGCAACACTTTTATTATCAAATCCCATGATACTTATCCCTCCTGTTCCGGGTTGATGTTAACTCTAGTCTTGATCTTCATCCAGGTCTGACTCTTCATCATCCATGTCGTTGACGCTGCTCGACGCATCGGCTTCAGACGCGTTAAGATCGAGACCGTTTACAAGCAATACTGTTTGAAATTGCATGATTGCATCATCAAGGCGAAGGCGCCGCTCAAATTCTTTTACCACAGTATTTCCAGCAGTGTAGTTAATCAGAACAAAGGTTCCTTGATCTTGTTTTTTGACAAGATACGGCAAACGCTTGGTCCCCCACTCCTGACATCTTAGAATTTCTGCACTTTCATCCGCAAGAATCTGCTTGTACTTTCCTAACAGAGCACTGTACTCATCTCCGGCTATTTGTGGCCGAATAATGAAAATAGTTTCATACGTGCGCATTTCTACTTCCTCCTTCTGGTTTACAGCCCCGGTCATCCCCGGAGCAAGGAGCGAGCAGGACAACCATTATGCCTACTCGACTTGCAAACGTGTTGAATAACACATTGCAGATGCAGTGTCTATTATTTAAAGCAACAATTGTGGTGGATTAAATCAAACATTAAACCTGAAATGCATCACATCACCATCACGTACAATATATTCCTTGCCTTCGACACGCAGGACCCCTTTGTCTTTCGCCCCAGCTTCGCCACCACAATTGACAAAATCAGTATATGCTATTACCTCCGCACGGATAAATCCTCGCTCAAAATCGGTATGAATTACCCCTGCAGCCTGAGGTGCTCGACTGTTTAGTGGAACAGTCCAAGCTCTAACTTCCTTTACCCCTGCAGTAAAATATGTAATCAGGCCAAGAAGGTCATATCCCGCATTCACCATGCGATCGAGACCAGACTCGGCAAGGCCAAGTTCAGTGAGAAACTCAAGCTTTTCCTCTCCATCAAGTTCAGCTATTTCTGCCTCAATTTTTCCGCAAATAACTACCATCTCTGCCCCTTGAGCAAGAGCATATTCCCGGACCTGTGTTACATAATGATGCTCACCAGCCAAATCTTTTTCACTAACATTAGCCACATACAAAACAGGTTTAATGGTGATTAGATTCAAGTGAGCAACTAATGAACGTTCTTCAGCACTGAGCTTAACAAGACGTGCACTCTGTCCTGCATCAAGCCCAGTGGCTAGTTTGTCTAATACGTCCAATTCTGCACGTGCAGCCTTATCTCCACTCGCTGCGAGCTTACGCAAGCGGGCGCTTCGCCGTTCAACGACTTCTAGATCGGCCAATCCCAATTCTGTCTGAATCACGTCAATATCACGTAAGGGATCAACACTGCCATCTACGTGCACCACATTGTCATCATCGAAACAGCGGACAATATTTGCTACTGCATCAACCTGCCGAATATGCCCCAAAAATTGATTTCCAAGCCCTTCACCTCTACTGGCACCTTTGACTAGTCCAGCTATATCAACAAATTCCATAGTTGTAGGCAGCACACGCTGTGGTTTTACGATTTTTTCTAGAGCATCCAAGCGTGCGTCAGGCACTGCAACCACTCCAACATTAGGCTCAATAGTGCAAAAAGGATAGTTTGCTGCTTCAGCGCCAGCGCTGGTTATGGCGTTAAATATTGTCGACTTTCCCACATTCGGTAAGCCTACAATTCCACATTTAAATCCCATTTTATTATTCTCCAAACAATGATAGCCGAAGCAAGTGCCTCGGCTATCATCATATACAGTTATTCAGCTAATTTTATTTAAGCAGCGGCGCCAAGACCAGAGACACAACGCTCATCAGTTTGATCAGGATATTCATAGCAGGGCCTGAGGTATCCTTGAACGGGTCACCAACAGTATCACCTACAACCGCAGCTTTGTGTGCTTCGCCACCCTTCTCTTCACCCTCAAGCTTACCACCTTCGATGTATTTTTTGGCGTTATCCCATGCACCACCACCGTTGGACATCATCAAGGCAAGCAGGACTCCAGCAAGAGTTGCTCCAGCAAGCATACCTCCCAGAGCTTCCTTCCCAAGAATGAAACCTACTACAACTGGCGCAAGAACTGCAATCACACCAGGTAAAACCATTTCTTTTAACGCAGCCTTAGCAGAAATATCCACGCACTTTTCAGACTCAGGCTTAACCCCCTCCTTACCTTCAAGCAGCCCAGGTATCTCTCGGAATTGACGCCGAATTTCAGCTACCATCTGCGAAGCAGCACGTCCCACACTGTTCATGGTTAGGGCGCCAATCAAGAAAGGGATAGAGCCACCGATGAAGAGACCTACTACTACTTTTGGCTGGATAAGGTCTATGCTCTGCAGCCCAACAGTTGTGGCATAAGCAGAGAACAACGCCAACGCAGTCAGCGCAGCAGAACCAATAGCGAACCCTTTGCCAACTGCGGCAGTAGTGTTACCTATAGCGTCCAATCCGTCTGTAATCTCACGAACTTCGGGGCCGAGACCACCCATCTCAGAAATTCCACCGGCGTTGTCAGCAATAGGTCCATATGCGTCAACTGTCATGGTTACCCCAACAGTAGCCAACATACCAACTGCGGCAATGCCTATGCCGTATAGCCCAGCAAAGAAGTTTGCTACAAGAATACCTGCGCAAATAATTAGGATAGGTGCTACGCAACTCTCAAGACCTACAGCAAGGCCGCTGATAATATTTGTAGCGGGGCCTGTTTTACTCGCCTCTGCGATGCGAAAGACCGGAGCATCGGCGGTATAATACTCGGTAATAAGTCCAATGGATATACCCGCCAAAGTTCCAGCGGCAAGAGCCATAAATATGCCAAAGCTCAAGCCCATTATAGGGATAATAAGCAGTGAGGCTACTACGAACAGTCCCGCTGCGACGAAGGTGGTCAGACGCAGAGCGGTCGCTGGATCTTTGTCCTGGAAACGCTTCATGGCGTAGATGCCGGTAAAGGAAAATATCAAGCCAAATGTAACCAGCACCAGAGGCAGGAGCATAGCTGCTGAACGGGTAACCTCTCCATTCGAGCCAAGCTTGTCTAGAAGCTCGGGGCTTGCGGCAGCTGCTATTGCCAAGGTTGCGATTATTGAGCCGACATAGGATTCAAAGATGTCTGCCCCCATACCTGCGGTATCACCTACGCAGTCACCAACGTTATCTGCAATAACCCCGGGGTTACGCGGATCATCCTCTGGAATTCCCGCTTCTAACTTACCAACTAGGTCAGCACCTACGTCAGCAGCTTTGGTGTAAATACCTCCACCCACACGGGCAAACAGCGCGATGGATGATGCCCCCATAGCAAACCCATTGATGTAGGTTGCCGTAGTCGGATCACCACCAAAGAATATGTAGGCTATCCCTAAGCCAACTAGGCCCAGCGAGGCAACAGAGAGCCCCATAACTGCTCCACCGTTGTAGGAAACCTCAAGAGCGCGCGCCTGGCCATGCTGACGAGCTGCCTCTGTAGTGCGCACGTTAGCACGAGTCGCAGCTTTCATGCCAATAAAGCCACAGGTCATGGAACAGATAGCACCACCGAGAAATGCCAGCGCAGTTTGAATCTGCATGCCAATGGCAATCAGGACAAAGACAACGCTAACAAAGATAGCTAAAGCACGGTATTCCCGGTTAAGGAAAGCCATAGCTCCTGCATGAATAGACTCTGAAATTTCAGCCAGCTTCTCGCCACCAACTGGCTCTGCCTTAACCTTGTTGTACAGAGTGATAGCCATGGCAAAGCCCGCTATCCCGATCATTACGGCAAAATACGCCATTGAAATCCTCTCCCCTTAACTTATTCGCTAATCGTTCAAAACATCTTGTCCATTAAACTCGCACATTGCCTGTTGCGCACCTGAGCGCAGCACTGTTTCCAGTGCGCTGGCTGCATGGTCAAGAACCTTGGTAAGATCTTTTTTTTCGCTGACGCTGAATGGGCGCAGAACAAACGCTGCCGTATCCCCTCCAACTGGAGGACGGTCGACGCCGATCCTTACACGTACAAAATCGTTCCCCGAAAGCTCGATGATATGACGCAGACCATTATGACCCCCGTGCCCACCACCAATTTTAACGCGTACAACACCAAAGGGCAGATCAATATCATCATGTACAACGATAACATCATCACCTTCTGACTGGGTGGCCTTGCAGGCAGAAGCCACGCTCGTGCCACTCAAATTCATGAAGGTCTGTGGCTGCAACAACAAAACCTCATTATCTGCAACCCGCCCAACACCATAAAGTGCCTGGTGCCCTTTTTTCTTCAGGCTAATTCCGCCAACCTTGGCGAGATATTCAATCACCATAAATCCTATATTATGGCGTGTATCTGCATACTTGCTCCCAGGATTACCCAGACCGACTACAACCTTCAATTTCTATTCCGGAACTTCAGCCGAAGCAGCATCTACTGCTTCCATATCTTCAACGGTGTCATCCTCATCATCAGAAGCTTTGTAGCCAACAACGGTAATAACCGTAAAGTTAACATCATGTACCAACTCTACATTTTCAGGAGCTTTAACACCTTCTATGTGAATGCTATCTCCAATTTGAAGTGCGCTCACATCAATCTCGATATGGCCAGGCACCTCGGTAGGGAGACAATAAACCTCCAACTCAACACGGATAAGCTGTAGATTACCACCCTCTTTTTCGCCAACAGCCTCGCCTACAGTAAATACAGGCACCATGAAATAGCCCTTTTTATTCAGGTCTATAGCATTAAAATCTACGTGCTCACGCTCTCTTTTTATAGCACTTATCTGCACATCTTTCACGACTACCTTCAGCCCATCAAAGGGCTGGCCCTCCGCGCGCAGAGTTATGATGGTATTTATGCCAGCATCAGTATCCATGGCAGCGGCAAGTTCTTTCGGGCTTACAACAATAGGGCAGGACTCAATTTTCGCTCCATAAACTACACCTGGAATCAAGCCCGCGCGCCGTGCAGACCTAGCACCACCTTTTCCAACACGCTCACGCAATGAAACACTCAGTTCAGACTGTTGCATAACTTTTTGTACCTCCATCTCTATTATTACGGCAAAGCGTTCATACTCTATGCATAACAGGCTTCAATTGATTGATAAGCTGTTAGTTGGAGCCGCCGCCAACATCTAATGAATTAGCAGTTTGGTGTTACACGAATAGCGAGCTTACCGACTCATCTGCCTGAATACGCCGGATAGCCTCTGCCAGCAACGCTGACACCGATAGTTGGCGCAATGACTTGCAGCGCTCCAGCTTCGTATTACAACAGATGCTGTCGGTTACGACAACCTCTTCAATACAACTGGCCTCAATCCGTTCAAGTGCAGGGCCAGACAGTACCGCATGCGTAGCGTAAGCAAAAACACGTCGAGCACCTGCATCTTTTAACGCCTTTGCACCGTTGCACAGAGTGCCGGCAGTATCGATCATGTCATCGACTATCACGCAATCTTGTCCTGCAACATCTCCGATAATATGCATTACCTCAGAGACATTCGCGCGGCTACGACGTTTATCGATAATGGATAATCCTGCGTTGATGCGTTTGGCAAAAGCTCGCGCGCGCTCGGTTCCACCTGCATCGGGAGAAACAACGACTAGAGGACCGGTGAATCGAGTGCGAACATCTTCCAACAAAACCGGAGCTGCATATATGTGGTCTACAGGGATATCAAAAAAACCCTGAATCTGCCCTGCATGCAAATCCATACTTACCACACGGTCTATCCCTGCTGTAGTGAGCAGATTAGCTACCAGCTTGCTAGTTATCGGGGTTCTGGGTGCGACTTTGCGATCTTGCCGCGCATAGCCAAAATAGGGGATAACTGCGGTGATACTCGCTGCTGAGGCCCGTGACAGCGCATCTACCATAATCAGCAACTCCATCAGCATTTCATTACACGGAGCACTGGTAGACTGAACTACATAAACATCGCGACCGCGGACATTCTCCCCTATCTCCACCATGGTTTCCCCGTCGGAGAAACTGGTAACCTTGGATTTTGCTAGCGGCACATTTAAATCAGCACAAATTTTCTGCGCTAGGGCGCTGTTTGAATTCCCTGCGAAAACTTTGAATTTTTCCACGTCTGATCCTGAAGGGTTTACTGTGCATAATTGGCGCAATCTGGAATCTAACCAGAACAGGCACAAAACAAAAAAACCTCTCCAGGCACGCCGAGTTACGACATTGAGCCATCGCAAGAGGTTTTATGGCTGGGGCGCCAGGATTCGAACCTGGGAATGCCGGAATCAAAATCCGGTGCCTTACCGCTTGGCGACGCCCCATCAACATTTAGCTGCTTTATGCATAAATCGACTCTTACTTCGCACATACTTCCTGCCCGAGCCGATGGAGGGCGTTATACATCAACAACGTCGGGGTGTAAACTAAAAAGTTATTTCTCCCTCCTCTAACGTTATCTTGTGCGCTTTTATTTAGTGCTTATGTTCAGCAGACGCCTGTCACTCTTCGTGTCCACCATCCATGCTCCTGCGCTAAACATCTTGCGCATACACTGGCGCTAGAGCAATGTTCAAAAAGACCGAACACTGTGGGACCGCTGCCACACATAAGCACACCCATTGCACCACACGCAAGCAGATGTTCCTTGACAACCCCTACCTGAGGCGCCAACTTCAGCGTCGCAGGCTCAAGGTCATTATGGAGCAATTGTGTCAGCGCTTTGACCGTTTCAGGGCACTCGCCAGCTCTGCACCCCTCTGAATAACTCCGCAAGTTTGCGTACACTTCAGCTGTGGAGATCGGAATGCCTGGGTTAACGAGCACATAGTGACATTCTGGCAAACTACCCTCTACCGGAGCAAGCAGCTCCCCTACCCCCTCAGCCCAAGCTGGGGACTTTCCGAGAAAAAAAGGCACGTCCGCCCCAAGGAGCAATGCTTCTTGCGCCAACACTTCAGGCTTTAGACCTAACTCAAGAAGGTCATTCAGGGCGAGCAGCACTGCTGCAGCATCGGAAGACCCCCCACCGAGTCCGGCGGCAACGGGGATATGTTTCGTAATATGAATATCAGCTCCGCGTCTAAAAGGATCATACTGCAATACCGCGCGTGCAGCTCGTGCTGCGATATTCTCATCCCCACAGGAGAGCACAACACCATCGCAGCGTACTCGCACCAATGAGTCAGTGCGCAACTCAATCCACACCTCGTCATACAAACCAACTTTTTGCATCAGCATGCGCAAATCATGGTAACCATCTGTACGGCGACCCAGCACATGCAGACACAGATTTATCTTAGCTGGAGCCAGAAATGGCTGCATACGCATTTCAGCTCATACCCCCATGTTCTCTTGTACGGTGCGGGCCCACTCAAGAGCCTCAAGATATGCGTCCATTATTTGCTTCTGCCCATAGCCATAGCACTCTACAGCATCCCAATGCCCTTTTTCATGTGCTTCTACACTTCCAAGGACGATTCCTAAGCTTCCCTTACGATGCAATAATGCTGCCCTTATCTCAAGGTCTAGGGGCATCTGTTCTAGCACTACATCCATGGTGGAATCGAAGACCGTATCAAGCAAGGAAAAAAGTCCGACGGTAAAAAATTCTGCGCTGCGTTCCGCATCTTCCGCCCCCCCCAGGAGCTCGCACATTTTCGCCCGAACCAGCGACATGGTAACAACTTCCTTAGGCTTGTCATCTATGGCACCAAGAGAAACTACGCATGCCCAATTGCGGATATGCATCACACCAAGGTATAGAATAGCCTGACGCACTGACCTTATTTGAGACAATAAGCTGTAGAAACAAGAGTTAATCTGGCGCAACAACTTCACACACAGATTCACATCGGTCTCAATAATCTGTTGCAAGGCCTCCATATTTATTTCAGGACGCTGTATTTCTGCCATCAGGCGCAGCATTGCCAATCGACCAGGAGCTATCGTGCTGCCGGAAACCACCTGAGGCTTGCTGAAGAAAAAGCCCTGAAAATAGTCGAAACCAAGATCCATGCAGTATTCAAACTCTTCATGGGTTTCAACTTTTTCGGCTAACAGTTTTAGTTCTTTGAGATCTCTTAGGCGCTGCACCTGGCTCGCAACTTCATCTCGACTCTGTGCCAATATATCTACTTTGACTATATCGGCGTATGCCACCAACGCCTGCGTTTCATCAGTCAGGATAAAATCATCCAAGGCAATTTGATGCCCTGCTGCTGCGAGCTGTGCAAGCGCTTCAAGGACTTCTGGTTCTGGTCTTACCGTCTCAAGGATCTCGATAACCAGTTGATCTGGGGCCAAGCGGAACCCTGCACCCTTCAGGAGAAAGCCGCGCGTAAAATTACAGTATGCCTTAGCGCGCCCAACTAAACGGTCGAGGCCGACATCTATCAATGAATTGACCACAACCTCTGAACTTGCGGCATCTGCGTCACTAAAAACTGCACGACCTACGTCGGCATGCCGGTAAAGAAGTTCATAAGCTACAACATTCATCTTACGATCAAAGATCGGCTGTCGACCTATAAAGATATTGGCCATTATTTACCACCGCAACTGCTCAAAAGCATAAACGCCACATAATGCCTACCTACGCAAAGCACGACTACACACGAGAAGAGATACACCGCGACCCATGCAGTTCACCTGACAAAAGGCTTAAACCGATTTTGCACAAAAGACTCACATCTAGCCAGTATAACATATTAACCAATGGGTGTAGTCGCCCATGGCTTTTTACAAGAAAATTGACATTATTTGAATTACGGGTTTCTGGACATACGGATAAAAAAGAAGGAATAATCTAAACTTCAACAATCTGCCGTCTCTAACTTAGTTCTGCAAATTGATCAGGCCAGACAAATAGGAGCTAGCAAGTAAAACAAATAAACCGCAAGGCATGGGCAGAGGGGGCATATAAACCATACTAACGGATAGGGTAATTCAGACACTCTCTTGAAACTAATTAAACTCAGAAATCTGCACTTTAGTGCGCAACGCTTGCCGTTGCTGCGCTAGACAGAAGGCAATAAGCGCATCACGCACCTCCGGAACGATAGAAATATACTGTAACGCCACTTCAAAGCCACTGCGAAGCTTTTCGTGTACCCGCACCACTCTGGCGACACATTGCTGCGGTGACTGTCCCGCCAAAAAGAAGGTCAGCTCATACAACTCGTTTACTTGAAGAGGGCTGTCACAACAAAGCAGCACCCCATTGCCGCTTACGTTAATGGTATTAACCATTACCGCCTCTGGGACATTATCACTTCCATACACCACACGCTGGCAGGAAACCTTAACTGGGACATTGACGCGAAAGTACTCACGCTGCTGTGCGTAGGAAAAGCTCTCCACGGCTAGCACTTGCAACACCCGCTGACTCGTCACTGCGTCTACATGCGCATACATAGAAACAGTGCCTACTCGTGTATCAAGCGAAAGGAGCAATTTACTTCCGGGACGCACAATGCTTACAGGCAACTCATCAGGGCGAAACTTCAACTCCAGATATGGCTCAGCGATAATACGGGCCACAGCCTCCAGTCGCTCCTTGTTACCATCTTGCAACAGGAGATAAACTCGTACAACTGTAGGCTTTTCCAGATGCTTGAAAAGCGCAAAATCTGCCATGAACATGCCTCGAGAGATGGTGTCGAAAGGCGATCCGCCAATATATTGTCATGCGGTAAAACTACGTTTAGAGGTAGCTCCCTGCCCTTGTGTTCGGTATCCGCTAACAGCGTTTCTACCGCTCTTCAGTTCCCCAATTTCCTGGAAAATGAGCGCCATAATGCCACTAATTTTCGGCAAAAGCAAATCATTCATCGCCTTAATTTCCCCCATTAGTTTTAAGCGCTCATGGAAGACTGGATGCGCTACGAGCTCTTCAGAGGTAAGTTGCTCTAACTGTGCTAGCAGCACAGCATCTTCCTCTTCTATGTGTCGCTGCTGTTGAGTGAGGGCATGCGCAAAAGACTCTACCTGACCCTTCTCAGCAGATACTGCTGCTGTAATTTGCTGCATAAGTTTCAACAGTGTCGAATAGCGCTCTACCGATTCCAGTAATGCCCTATCCAGTTTAGCCAATTCAGAACTATCCCCATTATCGTTTTTCATCAACTACACACCTGCTTGTATACTTAAGAAGATAATTATGGAAATATTTTCCAGAATAAGTTCCCCCTCCCCAACACACTAAATAAGGGTGCAGGAGAGGGTGGGGGAAAGAAAGCCAAGAAAGCTCTTTGAGAATCTAACCGGAAGCAGAAAGGGGGCGATAAGCGTCTGGCTTAACTTGCGAGGAGTAAGCATCCCGCGCCTCGACCTGCGGAACCGCAGCAGCAGACTCATTACGCCTGATCTCGATGGCCTCAACCCAAGTGGAGCGCAAACCTGTAAGCAAGTTCTCAACTACCCGGTAACGCGCAACATCATTTTTTAAATTAGCCGTTGTGAGTTCACGATTCATAAACGCGTACAGAGCATCTAAGTTTTGCGCAATATCACCAGCAATCTCGTGATCTAGAGTGTTGGCAAATTCTGCAATAATGGCCATTGCGCGCCTAGTTCCTTCAAGCTTTTTCAGTTTATCCCCCGCCTCTACGCCTGCAATCGCTTGGCGGGTGAATCGAATGGCACCATCATAAAGCAGTATAAGAATCTGCTCTGGCGAGGCGGATAAAATCTGATTTTGCTGATACTGCTGAGTGTACGCATTCATTATTTTCCTCCGGTCAACATCTTGCTCATAAATTCCATCTGCTGAGTCAGAAAGTTGCTTTGTGAATTCATTGAAGATACCAGCAGCTCTAATGTGCCAAACTGGGCCCGCATGGTAGCTTCGCGTTTTTCCGTCAACATTTCCATGCGCGCTACCTGACTATCGATATCCATAAGGGCATTGTCATGGCTCTTCTTTTTATCGGCATAGAGACCTGAACTCACACCCGTTGTCTTCAGAAGCGCTGAATTAAAATGCTTCATAATTCCCGGTTCTGTCCCAGAGCCGGAAAGCAATGAAACCACATCATCAAACCCTGTTTCCAAGGCCTTGTCCAACGTATCTTCATTCAGGGTCAAGGAGCCGTCACGCTGGGTAGCGATCCCAAGCTGGCTCAACACAGTCAATCCCCCGTTGGTATTTATCTGAGTGGAAAGCAGGCCCTGCAGTTGCCGCTTCACTCCATTTATGCTGCTATCTCCGCGCACCAGACTACTAAGGACATCCTCTTTCCCATCCTCAATCTCAGCTGCGGATGGACGGCTGGCGCCAAATCTATCATACCCAGCTGAGATCCAGTCCATTACCGCGTTGTAGCTGTCTACAAATCCCTGCACCTTGTCCTTCAAGGCAGTGGTGTCAGGCTGGATATCTATAAGTGAAGTACGATATTCTGTACTCTCCGGCGATACCTTCTCGCTGACGGAATTAAGGTGCAGTTCGACCCCAGGCAATGCACCGCTCAGGGTATTGCTGGCACTGCTTATCTCAACCCCATCAACCTTCACTATCGCAGACTGCGCCGGACGTACCGTTTCAAATCCAAGGGTTTCACCGCTCAACTCTGCAACGGCTTCAAAACTTTTAGTCGCATCCTGTCCAGTCAACACCAGCCGATAGGGAGTAACACCACTGCCGTCGTTTATAATGGACGCTTTCACTCCAGTTTTATCCGCCACGGCGTTGATTGATTCTTGCAACCCCAGCAGCGAATTGTTGTTTTCGTCTACCTGGATAACAGTTCCACCTACATTGAAGGTGCCTTGTCCAAGGATAGCATCTGAGGTAGAACTCACTCCACTGGCGACACTTTTTTGTACCTGCGCCAGCTGTAACACAGCCACATCGTAGCTACCACTCC
>CAYPNO010000040.1:0-13801 GCA_964411865.1 uncultured Desulfuromonas sp.
GGGTCAGTTTCAAGTTTTGACCACGCAGATAGTAGTTGATTCCACCACCAATCCAGTCAACTTCCTGATCATATGTACCCCAATGGGCAAATGACCAGTTCTCAATACGTCCAAAGAACTGCAGTGGCAGGTTAGGCAGCATATAGCCAACCTTGGTGTATCCACCGTTCTTTTCACCACTCACACCAATAGTACCCGCATCAGGGTTTGAACCTTTGAAGGCGTCATCAAGATCGTAATCTACATACGCGGTAGAAACGGTAAAGGTACCGATATCTTCTATCGGATACTCAACGAACAGGTCTACTGACCATGCATTGTAATCGACCTTGCCTGTTTCGGCAACAGTGTTGGCATACGCTACATCAGCTTCGTACTGATAAGAAGCACCAACGGTGATAACTTTTTTCGCGCCCATGTAGGTTCCGCGATAACCGTAACCAGTTTCTTTGTCAAGGAAGGTCAGGTGCACACGACCACCATAGCGGAAATTGGAATCAGGGGCTGAGCTTGAATCATTCCGCCCGTTCATAACATCAAGACGATACTGGAACACATTGTCAAACAGGTTACCCCAAACTACCACCCCTTTGTCTCGAGTGGAGGTAAAAGGATTACCAACCAACACGGAGCGATCCAAAGTGAGGGGCTTTTCACACGCTTCTAGGTTTTCACGGGTGATGTTGTGCTTGAACTTACCTACACGGAACTGAAGCGCGTCATTATACTTGAAGCGGAACTGAGCATCAAGCAAGGTGAAATCAGAGTTATTCCCATCAGACACATCAAACGGGGTGATGTTGTTGTCCTCGCGATACTCGGTCTGCACGTAGATACCAAAACCTTCGTAGAGACCAATAAGGGCAAGACGATTGCGGCGGAAGTTGAACTCCATGGTGTCGTCATTTGAATTAGAACCGGAGCCGGTATCACGATAGTTGAGCTGAAACTGCCCGTTATATTCCAGTTTTAGCAGACCCTGATCTTCAGGACCAAATGTCCACACCGGGCCCGCAAAGGCTGATGTAGCCAGTAATACCAGGCCTGCGCAAGCAGCTACCACTTTAGATGTTATTTTCACAGTATATCTCCTTTTGACTTTGGATAATCATTGCATCCATACGGACGCTGCATCGACCATTAACGGTAGCTTAACAACCACCGCCACCGCCACCGCCAGCAGCACCTGGAGCACCACTACCACCTGCAGCCGGAGCCGCCCAGTAGTCGTAGTCTGCATCTTCGATGGTGTTGGCACCAGTATCATACGGAGAAAGGGGCGCCTCAAAGTACTCAGGCTTATAGATTACATCACCTGATCCAAGGGGTATTAAGTCTGCATTATACGCAATTATTGACATCAGCTCATCAGTTGCCCATGCTTCATATCCTGCAGGAAGAGCAGCTCCAGAGGGAACTTTATCTGTGCGGGCAGTAAGGCTTCCCCACTGGCTCCAGGAACCATCATACAGCATAATATTCCAGTCATCCAGCACTACGTCCATGGGACCGAAACCACTGGCCGCAAGATTACCGGCACGGCAATATGTTGCAATAGACTTAGACTTATCGGCGCCAAGATCAATCAGGTACGCCTCCATCTCGGCCTTGCTTTTATAGGTGCCGTCGGCATTGTAGAGATTAGTAGTGACATTGGCAGCACCGGCAGCAAAGAGCACCTCATCCTGAACCATGTCGAATATACGACCCTGGAAAGCTACATACTCAGTTCCAGTACCTGCTGTATCTTTGACCTTAGGCGCGGTTAAAACTGAAGTAGCAGAATAGGTTGCAAAGGGTACGATGGACCCTGTTTCTACCCCTACGATCATCTCGTTGAGTGAAGCGCGCGCGTCCAGATCTGGCCCATTAGCCAGATCTTTGATGCAGGAAGCAGACTTAGCAACAACTGGAGTAACTGTGGTCAGGGCATGACCAGCTGCTTCCCAAGCGTTCGTGCCACCGTCGAGGACTTTCAACTGGTTTTTTGGGAAACCCCAGTAGCGAAAAAAGAAATAGATACGCTCAGAGTTGTTACCCATAAATACGATGGTGCTGTTGGCGTTGATGCCACGCTCCTGCAGCATAGCATCCATGGTCTCACCATCGGGCACCATGTTTCCACTCAGAATGGGTCCTTCAACACGGTTAATTCCTGAAAGAGCCCATTCCTGCGCACCTTCTATATGTCCTGCGGCGTAGCCCTTCTGTTGCAGAATAACAACATTATCATAACGATCGGCATTGTTCACCCGACCTTGGTCAACCCAAGCCTTCAGGGTAGCGGTAGTGATCAAAACGTTACTACTTTGACCTTCTGCTGGGGCATTGTCGATACTGGGAGTACTGTAACTATCGGAACTTCCGCCACCACTGCCACAGCCGGTCAGGGTGAATGTGCCCACAAACAGAACCATCAACAATAGCGCCAGGCGCTTACTTACGTACTTGCATTGGTGTTTCATACGACCTCCATTAAGAGTAAACCGAACGATAAACTTCCCTTGCTACCAGAACCTAAAAAAAAGGCCTCCTTTCATTCCTACATGAAAAAAGATCAGTTTTCCCGGTTGGAAAACAGCGACGTCTGAAGACTAACACTACAGAACAGTTTTACCTGATGTTACCCACTTTTTTTCGTTACAGCGAGGTGGCATTCCCTTCTGTTCCAGACTTCCTCCCTTGGATCAAACAATCACCCAAGATATACGTAAAAAGAATGGTCTTTCGAATCCAAGGAATAAGTATCACAGCGCGGCACAAAATAAAAGTAATTCCGTACAAAAAACCCATTCACTAATAGTATTTTATTTTTTATTAGGGTGCAGGGACTTAGAAAATAATAGATGACATTTAAGCCGTCATGCACCTAGCGATACCTACAGCGCAAAATCAGCCCAGACAGGACAATGATCCGAGGGCTTCTCCATGGCGCGAATTGTATAATCGATGCCGGCGGCACTACAACTTTCTTGCAGAGCGGTGCTTGCCAGAATAAAATCTATACGCAGGCCGCGCCGAGGATCCCGCTCAAATCCTCTACTGCGATAATCAAACCAACTGTAGTGCCCCGTTCCGTTTAAGTCTGCTGCGGCAATGTCGGGATTACAGATGCGATAAGTGTCGTGTAAGCCTTGATCCATAAGAGTCGCAAGCCATTCGCGCTCTTCGGGCAGAAAACAACATTTACCCTGACGCAGCCAACGCTTTTCGCTCTCCGCACCGATGCCGACATCAGTATCGGCTGGAGCCACATTCATATCCCCTGCTACCACATACAGTGTAGTGGGATCTAAGGTATATGCAAGCATCTGGGTAAGATCGGCATAAAATTTCTGTTTGGCGGGGAATTTAAGCGCATGAGCGCGCGTCTCACCCTGAGGAAAGTACCCATTGATTACGGTAAGAGTTGTCCCTCCCGCAGTAGCGTATGCCGCGCTGATAAGGCGGCGCTGCGCATCGATGCCGTCGTGACTAAACCCATACTGCACATGCAGCGGCTCCTGCCGAGACATAAGGGCCACACCGTAGTGACCTTTCTGGCCGAAGAAACAAACATGATAACCCAGCGCCTCAATATCTACCCGGGGAAACTGGCTATCGTCCACCTTGGTTTCCTGCAGAGCAATAATATCGGGCGCATGAACCGCAATCAACTCTTCCAGCTGATGTTGACGTGCGCGGATGCCATTTACATTGAAGGATACAATCTTCATTAGGAGATAATCTCCAGAACTGACAGACAGCAGTGTACTTTTTAGTAGCAGCGTTCGAGGATATCGACAATCACCTCTTTGGTATAATCGGTCAGATTCCACTTTTGTGCCAGCATCATGGCATTATCTGCGATGGCAGGGATATCCGCGACGGGGATATTCCCTTCGCTCAGATCTATAGGTGCTCCAATTTTACGGAACCAATCTTTCATGGCTTCGCTGGCATACAGACCGCGTTCTGCCGTGCTGCCACCACTGCAGCGAAACACGCGGTTCGCAAAGCGCGCATATTTGCTTGGATCGCGCTCCGCCTGATACGCCATCCATGCTGGAATGACGATAGAAAGTGTCGCTCCGTGGGCAAGATCGTACATCGCACTCAGGGAGTGCGCTATCATATGGTTGGGCATGCTATAGGGACCAATTCCTGCAGTAGAAAGGCCGTTAAGCGACAGGGTTGAAGCCCACATCATGTTTGCACGCGCTTCCGGGTCATCACCGCGATACAATAGCCGCTCCGTTGCCCCCATAACGACCTTAACCGTACCTTCTACAAAACGATCCTGCAGTGGAGTTTCAGTATCGGAGCTAGTGAAGTAGCCTTCAATCAGGTGGGAGATAGCGTCTACTCCAGCGTAGGCGGTGTAGTCAGAGGGGACGGTATTGGTAAGTTCTGGATCGAGGATTGAAACCTTTGGAAACAGGGGAGCTCCGTTGATATTAAACTTCTGATGGGTTTCTTCATTAGTTACCACCCCACCGCTGTTCATTTCGGAGCCGGTCGCCGCTAGAGTAAGGACCGTAACCAATGGCAAAGCTTGTTCCACCTTGGCCTTATCGGTAAAGAAATCCCATACATCTGTGTCGGTCACGGCCCCAGCAGCAATGGCTTTAGCTTCATCCAGCACGCTGCCTCCCCCAGCAGCAAGAACAACATCAACTTTTTCTTTTTTGGCCAGCTCAATGCCTGTATAGGTATGGCTCAAAACTGGATTGGATCTAACCCCGCCAAATTCAACCCACTCAACCCCTGCCTGTTGCAACGAAGCGGTTATTAGCGCAAAAATGCCGGTGTTTTTAAGGCTGTTCTGACCATAGACGAGCAGTGCTTTTTTCCCAAACTTTGCGGTTGTCTTTCCGACGTTATTCACCTTGCCGGCGCCAAAATCTATTTTTGTCGGATTGTAAAACACAAAGGGCTGCATAAAATCTCCTTTAGATCCATTTCTGAAGCCACACTTTTTGCTGCCACCCTCCCCCACGGAGAGACGCTAGGCAAAAAGTATTTATAAAAATTTAGTTTATCAGGAATAGCTCGCTAGCCCCAACAGCTATGTATTGTACTCAAGTCAGCTGATTGTGCAACACCTTCCGTACCTCTGCGGCAACACATGCAAATATGCGAATTTGCTTATGCCGACTGGTGTGCCCACGTTCGATACTGACGCTGCTCTTGGCACACCCAAGTAGGCGAGCAAAAAAGGCACAGCACATTTTATTGGCGGCACCATCAACCGGTGGCGACGTAAGCCTCACCTTAAGTTCGTCTCCCTGCAATCCGCAAAGAGCATTCTTGCTTGCCCGAGGTTGCACTAACACCGCAACAAGGGTGTCTTCTTTGTTTTGACTTACGCAACAGCTCAAACTATCCGCATCCATACAGCTAATCCTTGGCTTAGAGGCTGTACGCCAGCGCGACCAGAGTCGCATGGATAAAGCGTTGCATAACAATCAGAGCGAGAAGCAACACCATTGGGGTAAAATCCATTCCACCAAACTGGAGCGGAACAATACGCTGGATACGATATAGGACCGGGTCGGTAGCACGATGCAAAAATCTAACGATAGGATTATATGGATCAGGGCTGACCCACGAGATAACGGCCCGCGCCACTAAAATGATGATGTAAAGGCTGATGGCGAGATCGACCAGTCCGGCGATACCCATAATTGCATTCGTCAGGAACATATGCTTTTCCTCTTTTTAATAGGACTGTTATTAAGTAAAGACTTAGGGAATGTCGACGTGATGTTATCAAAGTACAGGGGGAACCAACAAGGGCAAAGAACAGTTAAACAAATTGTTACTGCGCTTAACAATCAGCACAAATGCGCGCCGACCCTTTTGACATCTACCAGGGGAAGGAGTAATGTGAGCACTCAAAAGCCATGTACCTAATACGTTCGTGTATATATCTCTAAGCTAGACAGGCAACCAAAAGACACTTCCACAGGGAGGGCAAACCGAGCATGTACCGCACTAACAACCTCAATATTAAAGGTTTTACTGAAGTAGTCGCCCCTGCGGAACTTAAGCAAGTGTTTCCGCAGTCGGAGGTAGCTTCAGAATTTGTGGCTAAATCCAGACAGCAAATTATCGATATCCTCACCAACCGCGATAAGCGCTTGATGCTGGTTGTTGGCCCGTGTTCCATCCACGACCCTATTGGAGCATTGGACTACGCTCGACGTCTGGCCAAGTTGAGCAACGAGCTAAAGGGCCAGTTATTGTTGGTTATGCGGGTTTACTTTGAAAAACCGCGTACCACTGTTGGATGGAAAGGCTTAATCAACGATCCAGACCTGAACGGCACCCATCAGATATCCAAAGGGCTCGGTGTCTCGCGCCAACTACTCTGCTCAATTACTGATCTGAAGCTGCCCGTAGCCACCGAGATGCTCGACACCATAACTCCGCAGTATTTTGCCGACCTCATCAGTTGGGGAGCTATCGGTGCGCGAACTACGGAGTCCCAACCTCACCGGGAGATGTCAAGTGGACTGTCGTTTCCGGTTGGATTTAAAAACAGCACCGATGGCAATCTGTGTATCGCCATGGATGCCATGAGTGCAGCTGCGCACGAACACAGCTTTCTGGGAATCAATCGTTCCGGCAGAATCTCCATCGTCCAAACCAGCGGCAACCCCCACGTACACATTGTGCTGCGCGGCGGTGGCGGCAAGCCAAACTATCACCACGAAGATATTGTCGAAATTGAGCGGCGCCTTACGGAGCGCAACCTCCCCACTGCCATCATGGTGGACTGCAGCCATGCAAATTCCGACAAGGACCACACACGTCAACCTATAGTTGCGCACGACGTGCTTACCCAGCTCGAGGCAGGGAACACCTCAATCCGCGCTCTTATGATTGAAAGCAACATTGAGTGTGGGAACCAACCCATAGATGCAGCCCCAGATTTGAAGTACGGCGTGTCCATCACCGACAAGTGTATCGATTGGGCGGAGACCGAAACGTTGCTGCGCGAGATTCATCAACGCTTAGACGCTATGGGCGGTCGAAAGATCGGAGCATAAGTCCAAGGGGCGATTCATGGATCACCCCAAATAAACCCACCATCGGCGCAGAATCACCACCATTAATGGTGCCATTCACCGTCGGTGCGTGGCCAGTACGCGCCCCTCGCATGTACGGGCGAAAGATTTTTCGTCCCTACGTGTTGCGGTGGTGGAAATCTGGGCGATTCGTGAATCGCCCCTTGTACAGATTATAGATTCCATGTCGGCGCTAAAAACCGCACCAGCCTCTTTAAAGCGAAAAATGCTTCAACGCAGTCTCCGCTATGGCAGCGCCTATACTTAAAGATGCGGTCGCTGCCGGTGATGGAGCATTGAGGACATGAACCATCCCCGGTGCTTCGAGCACACAGAAATCATCGACAAGTGAACCGTCTGCCGCCACTGCCTGGGCACGTACCCCTGACCCTGCGCGGTAGATGGCATTGGCGTCTAAATCTGGGATAAGTTCGCGCAAATCACGCAGCATCTGAGTTTTGCTCAGCGAGCGGCGATACTCCTGCAGACCCACCCTCCAATAACGTCTAGCCAGACGTAAAAACCCAGGCGACTTCAAGGTATCAAACATATCGTGCAGATTGAAATCCCATAGGTGATACCCTTCGCGCTTAAAAGCCAAAACAGCATTCGGTCCCGCCTCAATCGCTCCATCAATCATACGGGTAAAGTGTACCCCTAGAAACGGAAATTTAGGGTCTGGCACCGGATAAATCAGGTTTTTCACCATATGACGCTGCTGTTGCCCAAGCTTGTAATACTCACCGCGAAACGGGACGATCTGCACCTTGGGGTCAACGCCGCATATACTCGCCACCCTGTCGCTGTGCAGCCCAGCACAGTTAACCACAAAGCGCGCTTCAACCCGACCTGCCGCCGTATGCAGATGAAAACCAGAATCCACACGCTCAACCCTCTGCACCTCGGCAGAAGTCAGAATATGTCCTCCCCCAGCTTCAACTTTGGCACCAAACGCACGCGTGACCGCTGTGTAGTCAACGATTCCAGTCTGCGGTACATGTAAAGCGGCAATTCCGCTGACATGAGGTTCCAGCTGGCGCAGATCAGAGATATCTAGGCGGTTAATCTCCGTAAGACCATTTTGTTGTCCGCGACGCTCCAATTCGTCCAGAGCTTCAAGTTGGTCTTCATTTGTTGCAACCACGACCTTGCCGCAACGTTCGTGCGCTATTCCTTCGGCCTTACAAAAGGCATACAACGCTTCACGCCCTTCAGTGCAGTTGCGTGCCTTGAGCGAGCCGGGACGATAATACAGGCCTGAGTGGATCACGCCACTGTTATGTCCCGTTTGATGCGCGGCCAGGTGCGGCTCTTTCTCTACTATGACTACCCTGATCCCTGCAGCCTGCTCGGTCAAAGCCTTGGCGGTCGCCACGCCAACAATGCCACCACCAATTATTGCAACATCATAAAAATTCATAAAAACATATTTCCCTGCATATAATGCCTGAACATGCCGCTGCATCCCACAACTCTGCAATTCAACCGAATCAAGCGTTTTCAGGCTTGTTGAGCGCATCGTTGGCCATCAGGCGCACATCGTCAATATTTACACTTTTGATCTCGTTTCCATCCCGTTCGCACCGCACCAACCCCTCAGCGACCCAGAACAACAATTTACTGGTTTCAATCCCGAATCGCTGCGCCGCAGCTTCAACGTCATACCAAGTTTTTCCCAACGCCATATCAACCTCCTACCGTATAAACACTACCTGCCAATCACAGGTCATTAAGAAGACGGTACAACATTTGCTGAAAATCCCACACCATCTCCGCTTGAGACTCCGCCTCATCCTCAACCAAAAGCAAGCGCCCGCGATCAAGAACGTTATGCGCATCGAGCAGGATCGGAGAAAGATGCTGCTCGATGCGCATTCGAGGTATTTCACCCACCGACTCAACATGCTCTTCGAGCATCTCCACACTGTTACGCAACACCTTCAACGCACGCTCGGAAGACTCTGCTGCTTCGATCTGTTTTACTGTAACCGTTAAATTTTCCACCAGTTGCCGATATCGTTCTGAAATACTCATAACTACTCCGCCGTTAGTCACTGTAATACCGTTTAGCGCACAATTTCGCCACACTCATATCGCCACACATTAATCCGAGTGCGGAGCTTCCATACTACTAAAGTTTTATTTAAAAAACAAAGCAACAACACCTGGAGAAGATATAGCTACACATAGAAGCTGCTCACATGGTTTCTAGGCTCAATTATCCCGTTGACTTCTCCCGTGGAGTGCTGCTAGGCTTGGTGATATTAGATGCCCTAGGGGAGTTGTTACGACTGAGAGTTCCGTTTGCGGACGACCCTTAGAACCTGATCCGGATTATACCGGCGTAGGAAAGCGGCGCACACATGAATTCAACATTTGTGTATCGGGGCCGCGTATATGGCCCCGTTTTTGTTTGTTGTGTCCTGCCCACCTACCCTGCTTTCCTCTGTGTGCGCCGCTACTTGCCCAGGATGAGCACCTCTAGCTTTGCATCTGTTCAAACTTAGAAACCTAAATCCCCAAATCCACTTGAGTGGTGACCGAACTAATGCGTATCAATATAAATGAACAGTGGCAGGAAATCTCTGCGGAGACGACTTTGGAACAACTGCGTTGTCAAGAATTCCCTCGTGCGGATATTTGTGTTCTCAACGGTGGAGAAGCAAAAGCAGACACGCTGCTCCAATCCGGTGACCACGTAGTGTTTATCTGCAGCGGTAATTCCCCCGATGCTGCAGAGTTTGACTCCATGCTTAAAGCACGCCACGGCGCTGTAGTGCAACAAACGCTGAAGCGCTCTTGTGTCGCCATAGCTGGCGTTGGCGGGCTTGGTTCCAATGTCGCTATCGCTCTTGCGCGCGCGGGTATTGGGCATCTAATAATTGCAGATCATGATGTGGTCGAACTCTCCAACCTGCAGCGGCAACAATACTTCCTCGACCAACTCGGGCGCCCAAAGGTTATAGCCTTGGCTGCAACCCTAAAGCGCATAAATCCTGGTTTACAGCTTACCGAACACCACTCAAAAGTAAGCGCCCATAACATCATTACGTTGTTTGCCGCTGCCCATATCCTGGTGGAAGCTTTTGATGACGCCAACGCCAAGGCGGAGCTGACTCAAACTTGGATGCAGACCTTCCCCGAGCGTCCACTGGTGGCCGCCTCCGGCGTAGCTGGATTCGGCGCTGCAAACAGCATCGTCACCCAACACCCTTTCGCCAACCTTTACCTATGTGGCGATGGCGGCAGTGCTGTTGAAACGGTGGGCAGCTTATGTGCATCGCGCGTGGGGGTGGCTGCAAGTCATCAGGCGCATGCGGCGGTGCGTTTACTCCTGGGGTTGGATCCCCTGGCAGACACATCCGCCCCAAACATAAACCAAGCAAACGGATAATTACGCTTCAAATTCCAGAAGATTAAAAAAATACGGAGGATTACGTTTATGCAACTGATGATTAACGGCAAGGCTCAGGATGTTAAAGAAGGGAGCAATATTGAAGCTCTGCTGCTGCAACTGAACCTCAAAGCGGATCGAATAGCAGTGGAACTCAACCACCGTATTGTTATGCGCTGCGATTTTAGCTCTATACTGCTACACGCTGGGGACAAAATTGAGATCGTCAACTTCGTCGGCGGGGGTTAGCCTGCCGCGAATTATTCTGCTTATTCTTTCACTGCGTTGATGCACCTACTCTCCCCTGAAGATTTGCTCTCTAGGAGCAATGAATTCAGTGACATTAAACTCCAAACATAGCTCCTTCTTGCGTGCAAACGGCAGAAAACATGCAGTGCAGGGGCTGCAACTTACTCAAAGGATCATATTGAAAAGCATGGACAATCTTATTATTGCCGGCCGCTCATTCCGTTCACGTCTGATGGTAGGTACCGGAAAGTTCTCTTCTAATGCAGCTATGGCTGCTGCACTGCTTACCTCAGATAGTGAAATCGTAACGGTGGCGCTACGTCGGGTGGATATCGACAACCCACAAGACGATATGCTCAGCCATATCGACCCTAAGCGCCATCTGCTGCTCCCTAACACCAGCGGCGCGCGTGATGCCGAAGAGGCGGTACGCCTGGCACGACTGGCGCGAGCTGCCGGGTGCGAACCCTGGATCAAATTAGAGGTGACGCCTGATCCGTACTACCTGCTCCCTGACCCCATCGAAACCCTGAAAGCGGCAATAATCTTGGTGAAGGAAGGGTTTGTGGTACTGCCTTATATCAACGCCGATCCTGTTCTGGCGAAACATCTACAGGAAGCCGGTTGCGCAACGGTAATGCCCCTTGGCGCCCCCATCGGCACCAACAGGGGGATTCGTACCCGCGATAACATCGCTATTATTATTGAGCAGGCGATTGTGCCGGTGGTGGTAGATGCCGGGCTTGGAGCTCCGTCCCACGCAGCGGAAGCGATGGAGATGGGTGCGGACGCTGTTCTAGTCAATACGGCGCTGGCGGTAGCGGCTGACCCTGCTGCAATGGCGGCCGCATTCGCCAAGGGAGTTCAGGCCGGGCGCGAAGCCTTTTTAGCGGGGCTTGGGAAACAACGCTTACACGCGGAAGCTTCCAGCCCCCTGACTGGATTTTTAAGGAACGAAGCATGATCAACACTAGCTCAACCTTCAGCGATGTGATCTCTAAGTATCCGCAGGATGAAATACTTGAACAGATTTTCGCCTGCAGTTCCAGTCAGGTCGAGCAGGCGCTAAATGCGGAACGCCCGGATATGCGTGACTTCATGGCGCTGATCTCGCCAGCTGCGCAGGGATATCTGGAGCCTATGGCCCAGCGCTCGCACCAAATCACGCGCCAGCGTTTCGGTAACAACATCTACCTATATACCCCCATGTATCTGTCCAACGAGTGTAACAACGGCTGCAAGTACTGTGGGTTTAATGCCAGCAATAAAATCCCGCGTGTTACTCTAAGCATGGACACCATCGAAAAAGAGGCGCGCATCATCCACGATTACGGTTTTCGGCATATTTTATTGTTGACCGGCGAAGCGAGTAAACTGGCTGACAACAAATATCTGGTGGAAGCGATCGAACGCATAAAACCTCTGTTCAGCTCTATCAGTATTGAGGTCTATCCCATGGATACCAGCGGTTACGAGCAGGTTATTAAAGCGGGTGTGGATGGCCTGACGGTATATCAAGAGACCTACAACCCTGAGTTATACGCCGACCTGCATCCGTACGGGAAAAAACGGGACTACACCTACCGCCTGGAAGCTCCGGATCGAGCCGGAAGTGCTGGGATGCGCCGCATTGGCATTGGGGCGCTACTGGGGCTCGGAAATTTCGCCAGCGAAGCCTTCTATACCGGCCTGCACGCGCGCTACTTGGCTAAACGCTACTGGCGCAGCCAAGTAAGTGTCTCTTTTCCACGAATTCGCCCAGCTGATGGTGGTTTTGCACCGCTTGAGATTGTTACTGACGCGCAACTGGTGCAGATGCTGTGTGCCATGCGCCTGCTGCTATCTGATGCCGGGCTTTACCTGTCCACGCGCGAGAGCGCCATCCTGCGCGATAACATGATGCCGCTGGGCATTACCCATATGAGCGCAGGCTCGTGTACTGCACCGGGAGGGCACAGTAAAGATGCATCATCTACCCAACAATTCGCCATCGATGATGACCGCACCCCCGCAGGGATGAACACCATAATCAAGGCGAAAGGGCTTGAAGCGGTATGGAAGGACTGGGACAGCGCTTTTCTCAACCGCGATGCAACTGTAGACGGCATACATGCGGGTTGATTTCGCCCTCTACCTCATAAGCGCCCGCCATCAGTGTCACGCAGGCTTTACTATGCTGAGTACCCTTGAAGCCGCCTTGCGAGGCGGCGTCAGGGCGATACAGCTGCGGGAGAAAGACCTTAGTTCGGCGGAACTGCTAAATTATGCGCATCAGATTCGCACCCTTACCCGACGCTATGGCGCGCACCTGCTTATCAATGATAGAGTGGATATCGCTCTGGCCGCAGATGCTGACGGCGTCCACCTAACCGAACAGTCAATGGATACAACAACTGCGCGAGGGTTGCTGGGAAAATCGAAACTGATCGGCGTCTCCACCCACAGCCTCAACGGCGCTCTGAATGCTGCACAAGATGGCGCAAACTTCATCACCTTCAGCCCAGTGTTTTACACCCCTTCTAAGGCAGCATACGGCAATCCACAGGGGATAGAGCGTCTGCGTGAAGTAAGTACGGCGGTAAACATTCCAGTTTTTGCCTTAGGGGGGATAAAGGCTCAGAATCAGATCGAAGTTCAGCAGGCTGGGGCCTCAGGGATAGCGCTGATCTCAGCAATTTTTGCCGCACCTGACCCAGTTGCAGCAACCAGAGAATTTAAGCTATTCCTCCCATGAGCACCCCTGGACATTGTGTGCCAACGCTTTCTGGCTAAAAGCCATGCCAGGAAACACCTCAAACCGTCCACGGATACAGCCTCTGCCCTTGCTAAGGAATAAATCCTTGTCTAACAGTCCATGCACTACTTGTAAGAAGCGGTACTTTTTGGCATAGTGCAGCAGGCTAGAAATTGCCATATGGCAAACGTATCCATTACCACCATGTTTAAGGAGAGGGTTAATGCCCAAACGCACCGATATACACAAGATTCTCATCATAGGTTCCGGCCCCATCATCATCGGACAGGCGTGCGAATTTGATTACTCCGGCACCCAGGCGTGCAAAGCCTTGCGTAACCTCGGATACGAAATTCTGCTGGTGAACTCCAA
>CAYPNO010000041.1:0-13794 GCA_964411865.1 uncultured Desulfuromonas sp.
GCAGCGGGCAGGTGTTTCGCTCCATGACCTCTTCCGTCACTATGAATCTGAATACTCTGCTCAAAACCCAAGGCGCATGCTGGACCCTTAGCTCTGCCTGTTCTAGCGGTGGGCATGCTGTGGGACAGGCGGCAGACCTGATTCGTCTTGGGCGGCAAGAGCGGGTAATCTGCGGCGCTGCGCAGGAGGTAAACTGGGAATCCATGTGTAGTTTTGATGGGCTAGGAGCGTTTTCTACCCGTATGGATGATCCGATGGTGGCCTGCCGCCCTTTTGATGCCGATCGCGATGGCCTAGTGCCCAGTGGTGGTGCCGCGAGTATCGTGCTGGAGCGCTATGATCTGGCGCAGCAGCGGGGTGCGGTAATCCTGGGAGAGGTGCTCGGCTACGGATTTTCATCCGACGGCGCGCTGCTCTCAGTTCCATCGGAGGAAGGGCTCGGACGTGCCATGTGTTCCGCCTTAGACCAAAGCGGAATTGCGGCCGCTGAAATTGACTATATCTGTGCGCATGCAACCTCGACGCTAGCGGGTGATGCCGCTGAAGCCGTCAATATAAAACGGATCTTCGCAGACAGCGCTCCACCGGTATCTTCGCTGAAGTCGATGACCGGGCACGAACTGTGGATGTCGGGGGCGTCACAGGTGGTGTACGCCACCCTGATGGCGCAAGCTGGGTTTATTGCCGCCAATATTAATTTTGAGCGCCCGTGTGAGTATACGCAGGGGCTGAATATCATCCGCGAAACGCTTCCATCTGCCGCGACCAAAGTGTTGTGCAATTCCGCCGGCTTCGGCGGCACCAATTCCGCGTTGATACTGAATTATGCTTAAATTTTCATGCTGAATAATTCTAGCTACGATGTGGCGGTAATTGGCGCGGGAGTTTCCGGGCTCAGCTGTGCGTTGATATTAGCGCGCCATGGGAAAAAAGTTGTGGTGCTGGAGCAGCACCCGCGCCTGGCCCCGGTGTTGCGGGGATTCAAGCGCAATGGGATGTTTTTTGACAGTGGCTTCCACTATGTTGGCGGCCTAGGGGACGATGGCCCTTTGTGGCCGCTGCTGCGTTATCTTGGGCTGGATGTTGGGCTGGAACTTACGCCGTTTAATCCCGAGGGCTTCGATTGTCTGCATAACTGCACCACAGGGCAGCGCTTGTGCATGCCGGTCGGGTTTGAAAATATCCGTAAGCAACTTTCTGCCCGCTTCCCAAGAGCGGCTACGGATATACAAGAGTATCTGGATGGGATCGAGCGTTGTTGGTGCTCGGTGCCGTATTTAGATCTTGATCTTGATTTGAATGAGGTGGTTAACGCCTCGGTCCATGGTAATACCGTGACCCAAGCGCTCGCCCGCTTTGCCCCCTGGCCGGAACTGCAGGGGCTGCTGTCCATGCACGGTCTGCTCTACGGTATTGAGCCGTCGCAGGCGTTGGCAAGCTTGAATGCTCAGGTGGCGGGTTCGTATTACCATTCTGCCCATGGAATTAGAGGGGGTGGTGGCGCTGTAGTGCAAATCTACGTAGAGCGGCTTGCTGCCGCCGGAGTCGAGGTGCGTTGCGGTACTGAAGTAACCCAGATTTTATCCGAAGCTGGTGCAGTCAGCGGGGTGTGCCTGAGCGATGGCACCGAGATCCAGACATCCGAAGTCGTTGCGAGTATGAATCCGACCCTGCTGCCGGAAATGCTACCAGCTGGGGCCGTGCGTCCGGCATACCTGAAGCGTTTGCAAGGTCTGCGTCAGACCGCTTCGGCGTATGTGTTATTTGCGGCCTGCACTAACCCGGTAGAGGTGCTCCAAGGGTGTAACCTGTTTTCTCAGCAGGGGGCAGGTGTGTTTGACTCCTGTTTGGATCAGGGCATTGAGCAACGTCCTTTGTTTCTTGCGGCGGCAGCGCCGCAGGAACAACGCACTGGCGTAGATAATAGTGGCGAGAGTAAGATTCGGCATGGTGTTATTGGCATAGTGCCGGCGGCGCATAATGAGGTAGCCCCTTTTTGGAGCGGTCCCCATCAGCGTAAGCACGGTTACGAAAGCAAGAAAAAAGAGATTGGTGCGGCAATCTGCACCAGAATCCGTTCCTGCTGTCCGGAGCTTGAATCTCTGGAACAGGTGGATCTGTCTACCCCTTTGACCCTGCAAGATTATTCTATGGCCCCTGCTGGGGCTATCTACGGGGTGGGGCGCTTTGTCGGTCAGTATAATCCGCAAGCGGTTACACGTCTGCCGGGGCTGTATTTGAGTGGGCAGGCCATTGCTGCGCCCGGACTACTCGGAGCCTTGGTTGGGGCGTATATGACGTGTGGCTCTATATTAGGGCACGATCTGTTGCGAGGAGAGTTGAGAAAATGGCGCTAGAGCCAGTTGTTATAACCGGAGTTGGGATTATCTCCGCGCTGGGGCATAACCTTGAAACCCTCACCACCGCGCTGTTGAACGGGGAATCGGGGGTACGTTATGTGCCTGAATTGGAAAGCGTGGGTGGATTGCGTTCGCGTATAGCGGGGCTGGTGGAGGGGATTGAGCCGAAACAGATTCCGCGCCGTTTCCGGCGCTCCATGTCGCGGATGTCGGTGTATGCGTATCTTGCCAGTCTGCAAGCGCTCGAGATGGGGGTATTCCCCGAAGAGCGTCTGGCTGACGGACGCACCGGGGTTATTATCGGTTCCACCTTGGGTAGTACTGAAACCAGTGAACAGTTTTTTGCAGATTATTTTACAGACCACAGCCTGGAGCGGATGCGCTCAGGGTTGTTTTTTCAGATTATGGGGCATTCTTGTGCCGCCAATGTGGCCCAGTCGCTGGGGATCACCGGGCGGGTGCTTGCTCCCGCTTCTGCCTGTGCCACCAGTTGTCAGGCGGTTGGCTACGCCTACGAGCAGATCGCGTTCGGACGTCAGGATGCGATCTTATGCGGCGGCGCGGATGAGTTTCATCCCCTTACTGCTGCGACCTTTGATATTTTGCACGCGGCCTCCACCGCCTACAATGAGGACCCACAGCAGGCGTCGCGCCCCTTTGATGCTGCACGTGATGGGGTGGTATGCGGTGAAGGGAGCGGGGTGCTGCTGCTGGAAAGCAAGAAGAGCGCACTCCAGCGCGGTGCGTCTATTCTGGCGGAAGTGGTGGGGTTTGCGACCACCTCTGACACCTCTAGTATCGCTAATCCAGATGTAAACGCCATGTACACCTGTATGCGTCTTGCGCTTGAAGATGCGGGCATTGAAGCGCATGAGCTAGAATATGCTAACGCGCACGCCACCAGCACCTTGCAGGGCGATATTGCCGAGGTAGAGGCGCTGGCGCAGCTGTTTGGAGACAAGGTTCCGGTGAGCAGTTTCAAGGGGCATCTTGGGCATACCCTGGCGGCGAGCGGCGCGATTGAATTGGGGGCAACGGTGGATATGATGCGGCGCGGAGAAATCGCTGCGACCAGAAATCTGCATAATATTGATCCGCAGTGCAATGCCGTTTTCTTACTGCAGCGCAATTTGCAGATCTCCCCTGAGTATGTTCTGAAAAACAATTTTGCTATGGGCGGCATAAATTGCACCATTATTTTAAGGAGCTACACGCATGACTGAGCAGGAAGTTATAGAGCTGATTGACTCCAGCCTGGCGGAAGAATTTGAATTAGAGCGCGCTGAGATGACTCCCGACGCCAATATCTATGAAGATCTGGGGCTCGACAGCTTGGATACGGTGGATATGGTGATTGTGCTGGAAGGTGCGTTTAAGTTCAAGATACGTGAGGAGGAGTCGGTGCGCGCCATCCGCACGCTGGGGGATATTCACCAATTCGTGCTCACCAAGGTCGCCGAAAATAGTTAAGCTGCTCTGCTAAGTTAATGCAACACCTAATCCCTACACCTACTCGGGAGCAACGCAGGATGTATATTTTGACCCAAACAGCTGAGCAGGTTAGAAATTGAGCCGCACCGCATTGATTTTTTTAATGAATCTATGGTGCTACCCCGCTCTTCTGCTCTGGACCCTTATCGGGATTATGTTTTTCCCCGTGGTGTTTGGCCTCTGCCTGGTTTGTCTGCGGATGCCGGCGGATCGGGTGATGCGCCTGTTCGTTTGGATCTACGGGCGTGGGTGGGTGGTGCTGATGGCTCCTTTTGTACGCTTTCGGCGTGAGGGGATGGAGCAGATAGAACTAGGGCAGCCGTGTGTGTTTGTGGTAAACCACCTCTCGTTTTTTGACACCTACTGCATGGCTTTGTTGCCCGGTTATGATGTTACCTTTGCGGTGCGCTCGTGGCCGTTCAAGATGTTCTGGTACAGCGGTTTTATGCGTCTGGCGCGCTATCTGGATGTAGAGGGGAGCACCTGGGAGGAGACGTTGAGCGACTGTATGAGCACCTTCGCCAGAGGTGGCACGGTGCTGTTCTTCCCCGAAGGGCATCGCAGCCGTGATGGTGAACTGCAGCGTTTTTATGCCGGGGCTTTTAAGATAGCCGTGGCGGCTGGAGTGCCGCTGGTGCCGCTGTGTATCGAGGGGACGGAGCGCTTGCTGCCACCGGGGCGTACATGGTTTCATCCCTGCACCATCCGTCTGCGCGCGCTGGAGCCTATCCCGACCCATGCCTATTCCAAAGTAGACGGACACATGTTGCTGCGCAAGCAGGTGAAGGAGCAGATGGCACGAACCCTTGCCACCATGCGTGCCGAGGACAAGCGATGAATACTGCAACCGAACAGCGCCAGCTTGATTTTGCCTGCCTAGCCGAACAACAGACACTTCAACTGCATCTTCTCAAACAGCATCTGCACTATCTAGAACAATACTCACCCTATTACCGCAAGTTATTTGGAAAAATCGGCTTTAACAGCGCGGGTTTTTCCACCCTTGCTCAGCTGGCGGAGCTGCCATTTACCACCAAGAGTGAACTCGGCGCGCATAATCTCGATTTTCTGGCGCTTGATCCAGCTGAAGTTGTGGATATTTGCGAGACCTCTGGAACCACTGGCGAGCCCGTTACTCTGTGGCAGAACGAACATGATTTGCAGCGCTTGGCGTACAACGAATGTGTAGCGTTTCGTGCCGCTGGATTGAAAGCCACCGATCGGATTCTGGTGGGTGCGGCCCTCGATCGCGTGTTTATCGCGGGGCTGGCGTATTTTCTTGGCCTGCGGCGTCTTGGCGCTACGGTGATCCGGGCCGGGTCGGGGCAGCCCGCGCTGGTGGCCGAACTTGTTCGACGTCAACGGCCTAATGTGCTGATCGGGGTGCCAAGCCTGCTTCTTACACTGGCACGCCAATATCGAGAGCGGGGTGAAGATCCGGCTTCGCTCGGCATCGAGAAGCTTATCTGTATCGGGGAACCAGTACGCAAGCAGACGCTGGAGTTATCTCCCCTCGGAGAAGCATTGCGCCAGCAGTGGGGTGCGCAGATTCTGGGAACCTACGCCAGTACCGAAATGGCCACCGCCTTTGCCGATTGCAGCAGCGCATGTGGTGGCCACGTAATACCGGAACTGATTCATGTTGAAATTGTTGATGCCGAGGGTAATGCAGTGCCACCCGGCGGTGTGGGTGAGGTGGTGGCGACTCCGTTGCAGAATCAGGCTACTCCGCTGTTGCGCTATCGCACTGGAGACATGGCTAGCATGCACATCGAGCCGTGCTTATGTGGGCGTCTTACTCCTCGTCTGGGGCCGATTGTCGGACGCCGCGCGCAGATGCTCAAGTGCCGGGGGGCGACTCTGTTTCCGGCGGCTATTGATAATGTCTTAGCCCAAATTACGGGGGTGCAGGGGCATTATATCGAGGTGCGCAATGACTTTGACCTGTGTGATCGCATTCGGGTAGTGGTGGGGTGTCGAGATTCCACCCTGAGCGCGGAGTTCGTAGCAGGCAGAATCGGGGCGTGCACCCGGGTAAAGCCCGAGGTGGTTTTGGCTTCTCCGCAGGAGGTTCAGCGTAAGATCCTGCGCCCGGAAAAGCGCAAACCGATAACATTTTTTGACTATCGTAGCGATACAAGCCTATAGAAAGAAAAAGGATGAACGTATCAAATTCAGCAACAACCGTGATTCTCAATGGTAACGACCTCAGTATCAACGATATTGTCGCCATCGGCGTCGGAGATAAACAGGTTGCCCTTGATCCGGAGGCGCTCAAACGCTGCCAGGCCAGCCGCGATTTTCTCGCCGGAGAGGTTGCAGCGCGCCGGGTTATTTACGGGGTAAATACCTCGTTTGGACCCATGTGCAACAAGATCATCGAGGATGATCAGATCGAGCAACTGCAGGTCAATCTTATCCGCAGCCACGCCGCTGGGTTGGGCCATCCGCTGAAGGATTATATCTCTATCGCGGTGATGGTGGTACGCCTCAATACCTTGGTTAAAGGCTACAGTGGCGTGCGTATCGAGCTGCTTGAACACATGCAGTGGATGATAAATACGCGCATCGCCGCGTATATCCCTGAAAATGGCAGCGTCGGCGCCTCCGGCGACCTCATCCATCTGGCGCACCTGTCTCTGGCGATCATCGGGGAAGGGCAGATGTACTACAAGGGTGAATTACGTCCCGCCACCGACATCTATACGGAACTGGGGCGTGCCCCGATGCGCTTGAGTTTCAAAGAGGGTATCGCGCTGATGAATGGTACCAGCGCTATGACGGCTCTGGCGGCATTTGCGTTGTTCGGAGCGCGGAAACTGCTGAATTTGAGCTGCGTTACCGGCGCCTTCTCCTTAGAGATCTTCGGCGGGATAGATGACGCCTTTGACGAAGATCTCCATCTGGTCAAACCGCATAGTGGTCAGGTGGAGGTTGCCGCCCTCATCCGCAAGTTGTATCGCGGTTCGGCCAATATCACCTTGCGTTCACAGATGCATGAGCGTATTCGCGAGCAGTCTTGTGCCGGGCCAGTGTTTGAAACCAGTATCAATGTGCAGGATGTGTATTCCGTGCGCTGCACCCCGCAGGTGCTGGCGCCAGTGGCGGAGGCGGTGGAGCAGGCGGAGATCGTGGTGGTGACCGAAGCCAACTCCTCTAACGATAATCCCATTGTCATCCCGGAGAGGAAAAAGATCCTTCACGGGGGTAATTTCCACGGCCAGAGCATCAGCTTTGCGATGGATATGCTGTGTATCGCCATCTCCACAATGTGCAACCTATCTGAACGGCGCACCAATAAATACTTGGACCGCAGCATCAATGAAGGGCTGCCGGAGTTTTTGATCCCCGGAACCAAAGGGTTGACCATGGGCTTCATGGGGGCGCAGTACCTGTCTACTTCGACCACGGCAGAAAACCGCCAGCTCGCCGGGCCGGTAAGCACCAACACCATCAGCTGCAACGCCTCCAACCAGGACGTGGTCAGCATGGGCACTGTGGCGGCACGCAAAGCGTTCAGGTCGGTGAGTAACGCCAAACATATCCTGACCTTGGAAATTCTGGCAAACCTGCAGGCGCTGTCATTTCGCAATGCAGAGGGGCTGGGGCATGCCACGGGGAAAATCTACAATATTCTGCAGCGCGATTTTGTCCAATACGATAATAGCGGCATCTTTCATGATGACCTGGTGCGCTTCCGGAAGCTGTTGTTCTCCAGCCAGTTGTTTGACGATCTATCGGTTTATTTCGCGGAGTAAAAATTATGCAGTTACCTGTAGCAGCTGAAGAACTGGTGCCCCATCGTCTCCCCATGCGGTTGGTGGATACCCTCACCGAAGTCAACGCGGATGATGGCGTGGCCACCGCGTGTATTCGGCAGGATAACCCCATGCTTAGCGCAGATGGGACACTGGAGGAGGTTGTCCTGATTGAGCTTATGGCACAGAGTTATGCCGCCCTCAAAGGCTATGTGGACAGGCAGGCTGGACTCCCCGTGCGGCGCGGTTTTTTGACCGGAGTGAAGGATTTTCACTTTCATGCTGCGGTCAGGGCCGGAGACCAGTTGCGCATAACCATTGAAAGCATAGCGAATCTGGATCATTTCGCGGTGGCACAGGGGCACGTCTACTGTGGCGAGGTTCTGGTGGCGCAGGCGGAAATCAAGATATGGGTAGAATAGAGAATGCAAAGATGTTCTTACGCACAGGGATGAAGGCGAAGGGTTATCTGCTTATACTGGTTGTGAGTGCGCTGAGTTGCGCCTCAAATTCCAGCGCAGAAACTCAACCCGCTACCTCGCTGGCGGAGGTACAGCAAGAGCTCAGGCTGGCAGCGCAGAGGGTGGAGACCCTCCAGAGTGATATCCAGCAGGAAAAACATCTGGCGATGTTCGCGGAAACCCTGCGTTCGACAGGGCGCTTTATCTTCGCGCGCCCCGATCAGTTGCGCTGGGAGATGTTGAAGCCGGTGGCTTCGGGCTTTGTATTGCAAGGTGAGGCCGGGACACGCTGGAACGCCCTGAGCAAAGAAGTAGGGCAGTTTAACGTCTCTGCAGATCCTATAATGGGGATGGTGGCGCAGCAGCTCTTGGCTTGGGCCAGGGTGGATCTGGACTGGCTGAATAAACGCTATGGGATGGAGCTGATCTGTGCACAACCGGTGACCCTGCGTCTGCTCCCACTGGATCCGGGCGAAGCGCAGATGATCGAGTCATTGCGTATTGAGTTCGCGCCGGATCGAGGCCATGTGGCCGAAGTTGTGATGTACGAGCAAGGGGGAGATCTTACCCGCATGATTTTCTCCGCAGTGCAGGTGAATGCGCCCCTGTCGCCAACGGCGTTTGAGGCTCCGAAGTTTTAATGCAGCTGGTCGGACGCCTGCATCAATGGCTTCAAGGTAAGCGCGGCTGGTTGCTTCTCCTCCTGATTCTGGGGGTTACGCTGGCGCTGCTCAATCTACGTACTCTGAAGATAGAGGAAAATATTGCCGCGATGCTGCCGGATGGGGCATCTACGGTGGCGCGCGATTTTGCCCTGCTGCAACAGGCACCTTTTGCGCGCAAGGTGGTGATTCATGTGCAACTGCGCCCCGAGGTAGAGACCGCTGCAGGCGAGCGGGTGCTGGCGCACGCAACCTCGGAGCTGCGTAATACACTACTACCGCCACTGTTTGTTAATCCTGTCAGTGGCCCGGCGCAGTTCGGTGGCATGGGGATGCTGCGAGACTTAGGGATCTATCTGCCCCGCCTCGCCACCCCGGAAGATCTGGCGCAGGTGGAACAGCGCCTGCAATCTCCACAGCTGGAGCACTATCTGTCCCGCGCGGTGGATCAGCTCATGCAACCGCAGGGGATAGTGCTGAAACACCAGCTCCAACAAGATCCGCTGGATTTTGCCCCGCTCGCGCTAGTTAAGCTGCAGCACCTGAACCCGATTCCACGGGTGGAGGTGCGCCAGGGACATTTTTTCAGTAGTGATGGGCGCAGCACCCTTATCCTGGCTGATACCGCAGTGGAGATAACCGACTCCGCCGGAGCGCGGCAGCTGAAGCAGGCTTTTTTGCAGGCCTGCCGCGTGTTACCGTCGGAAGTAAAGGCGGAGATGATCAGCGCCCACGCTTACACCCTGGCTAACGCCAATGTGATTGAGGCGGATGTGCAGCGCGTATTGCTGTTGTCGGCGCTGGGGATTCTGCTGGTGTTTGCCTTGGTGCTGCGTTCGGTGCGTGCTCTGGCAGTATATCTGCTCCCACTGCTGGCGATGTTGGGGGCGATTCAGCTTACGGCGGGGGTGTTCGGCACTATTTCCGGTATAACGCTGGGGTTTGGTGCCGTACTGCTAGGGATCACCATAGATTTTGCCCTGCATGTGTATTTCGCCCTGCGCCACGGTGACGGCCCGATACCCGCCTGTTTGCAGGCGGTGGCGCGTCCAGTGAGTTTTGGTGCGTTTACCACCATGGCGGCGTTTTCGCTGTTGCTGGGTTCAGATCTGCCCGGTCAGCGCCAACTAGCGGTGTTTGCCATCAGTGGGATCGGGTTGGCGCTGCTACTGGCGCTGCTGGTATTGCCCCATTTTATTACCTCGCGGGGTGCTGTGCAGATAGGTGCGCGTATAGAAAAGCGCTCGCGCCTGCATCGGCCCTGGATGCGGGCCGGAGTGATTGTGTTATGGCTCGGCGTTATGGCTGCAGGGGCATGGCAGGTGCCAAATCTGCACATCAACGGCTCCTTGCGCCAGCTCAGCTATATGCCACCCGCGTTGCTTGAAGCAGAACAACAGTTGGTGCAGAATTGGGGAGATATGCGTGGACGCGCGCTGATCTTTGCCGCCGCGCCGGAGTTGGAGCTGGCCCTGCAGCGTAACGAACAGGTATGGCAGGCGGTGCAGGAACAGGGCTTGAGTGCCGGAGCAGTGAGCGTGGCTCCGCTGCTGGGTTCTGCCCGCACCCAGGATGCGCGCTTGCAGCGCTGGGATGAGTTCTGGCAGCAGCACCTTGCTCCGGCTAAATCCGCGCTAGAACAGCAGGCAGCGAGACAGGGCTTTGCGCTGGGTGCTTTTGCGCCATTTTGGGAGCGGATTCACACGCCGCCGCCGGTACTGGATACCACCCAAATGCGGGAGTGGGGGCTGGGGCAGATGCTCGACGCCCTCATTCTGGTGGATGTAGCTACAACTGCACCAGGCTACAAAGTGCTGACCCTGGTGCCGGATAGCCCAGAACTGGTTGCGGCCTTAACTCCGGTGCTGGAAGGGATGCCCGGCGTTACCCTGGTATCCCAGAGTCGCTTCGGGGTTCAGCTGGCCGCTGCGATTGGCTCCGACTTCAAGCGTTTCATCAGCGGGGCCGGGATAGCGGTGCTGCTGTTGTTGACGCTGTTGTTCCGCCATCCGCTGCGGGTGTTTTTAGCCCTGGTGCCGGTGGTTACCGGACTGGTGGCGATGTACGGTGGCATGGGCTGGCTGGGGTTGGAGTTGAATCTATTTAATGTAGTCGCCTCGATCCTTATCATTGGCCTCGGGGTGGATTACGGTATTTTTATGGTGTGCCAAGGGCAGGAACGGGTAGGTCTGGCCACAACCCGTGCCATCATGCTCTCCGGGGTCACTACCCTGATCGGTTTCGGGGTGCTGGTGCTCGCCCGGCATCCGGCGTTGTACTCCATCGGGGTGACGGTGGTGCTTGGGATCGGCGCTGCAGTGCCAGCCGCAGTGTTGGTGATTCCAGCGTTGCAAGGACGCTCCACCTCTACACCTGAGGAGAGAAGATGCGTACGCTGAGCTGGATAATGTTGATGCTGTTGTTGAGCAGCTGTGCTCCGCTGCCCCCGTCGCTGGAGCTGCGCACCACTTGCCGTGCGACAGCTTCCGCCCCCGAGTTGGTGCAAAACCACTGGCTCAACGGGGAACAGATCTGGCGTCTACGTCAGAGCGCATTGCTTGAGATTGGCACGCGCAAGATCGCCCTCGAAGGTTTCTTGCGCCTTGATCTAAACAAGAGC
Source organism: uncultured Desulfuromonas sp. (assembly GCA_964411865.1). Lineage (GTDB taxonomy): Bacteria > Desulfobacterota > Desulfuromonadia > Desulfuromonadales > Desulfuromonadaceae > JAIVHC01. The sequence goes on from CAYPNO010000041.1 coordinate 11,353, forward strand.
GAGGCGCGTCTGGTAGCCCTTAACGAAATGGGGCTGGTTGTGTTTGACCTGCATGTAGATACGCACACGCAGGAATTACTCCGCGCAGTCCCGCAGGTGCGCGAGACCAAAGGTTTTGCCCAAGGGGTCGGCTCCAGTCTGCGCTGGATGTTTTTAGCTCCAGTGCCGCAGCTTGACGATGAGCTGGAGCAGCGCGGTTATTATCAGTGTTTAGTTCGCGTAATGGCAGACTCAAAACTTGAATTCACCTTTGATTGTGATGCTCAGCTACGTCGCACCCATCTGCAGGGTAACGACACGGAGTGGCAGGTGGTGTACAACAACTACCGTAACGTGGATGGCGCGAGAGCAAAGGTGGCTCTGCCCACCCAGATAATTTTGCATAACCCACACCACCGGATGAAACTCACCCTCACTCTCAACGAGGCCAGGGAGGAAATATGAACACTATCCGCACTGAAATAGAACAGGCTGCCCTAGGGGCAGCTGAACTCTCACCCTCAGCCATAGAAGAGAGTGGCCACGCACAGCGCAGCTTCAGATTTGCCCCTGCGTTCACTGGATTCAGCGGCCATTTTCCCGATTTTCCCGTGCTGCCGGCGATGCTGCAGATCCTGCTGGCGCAGATGCTGGCGACCCGGGCATTGCCGTCTATAGCGAGATTTTCCGGGGTGGTGAAGTCCAAATTTATCCGCCAGATTGGCCCGGACGAAAATGTTTCCGTTGAGATCCTGTGGCATCGAAAAGAGGCGCAGTGGCGCTGCAGCACAACCCTGATGACGCAGGGGCAGCGTGCCGCAAGTATGCTGCTGGTGTTTGATGCAGAGGTGAATCAGGGTGGCTAAAGCATATTTTAAGCATGCTGCCGATGCTCCGCCACCGTTGCGTTGTTGTGTAGAGCGGGTGGTGCGCTTCGAAGAGGTTGATGCCCTGGGGATTGTGTGGCATGGGCGCTATCCAAGCTATTTTGAGGATGGGCGTGTGCTTCTGGGGGAAAACCATGGCATCGGGTATATGGATTTTTATACCCAGGGAATTGCCGCCCCGATTAAGCAGATGCATGCGGATTACAAATTACCGCTACGCTTCGGGGATCGGTTTACCATCGAGGCGGTGCTGCATTGGTCCGACGCGATGCGCCTGAACCATGAGTTTATTCTGCGCAATGCCGAAGGGGGTATCACCACCACGGGGTATTCAGTGCAGTTGTTGCTTGATTCTGAGAATCAGGTGCTGATGCTGCCGCCGCCGTTCTATGCGGATTTCCGCGAACGTTGGCGCGCAGGAGAGTTTCTGGAGGACAGATGCACGGAGTAGCCATTACCGCGTGCGCCACCGTCACCGCGCTTGGAGACGGAACCGATGCGCTCTGGGATGGTCTGCTGCAGGGTCGCAGCGGCATAGCCCCACTGACACGCTTCGAGTGCGAGAACTATATCTCCAGCTATGGCGCCTGTATCGAAGGGGTCGCGCCAGCCCGGACGCCAGAGCAGGGTTCCGGCCTCGATATTATTCTGGAACGGGTCGCGCTGCAGCTTGAGCCGTTGCCGACGGATACCCGCCTGCTGGTCGCCTCGACCAAGGGGGAGATTGACTGCCTCAGCGCCGCGCGTCGTCATGCGGCAGCTCTGCCGCAGCAGGTGTTGTTTGAGCCATTGCTGGGCAAGATTTCACACCGCTTTGGGGTTGCGGATAACGGTTGGAATATCAACGCGGCCTGTGCCTCTTCCACCCTGGCATTGGCGCGCGGCGCCGCCATGATCGCACACGGAAATGCCGAAGTGGTGCTGGTCTATGCGGCGGATCTGTTGAGTGAGTTTGTGTTCTCCGGGTTCTCGGCGCTCCAGGCGCTATCCCCTGAGCCCTGCCGCCCCTTTGATCGACAGCGGCGTGGGCTGACCCTGGGTGAAGCCGGAGCCGCCATCGTCCTGATGCGCGAGGAGCGAGCCCGCAGTCTTGGGCGCCCCGTGCTGGGATATGTGCGGGGCTGGGGCGCTGCCAATGATGCGCACCATGTTACGGCCCCGGCGCGCGATGGTAACGGACTGATTAAGGCATGCAGCCAAGCACTGGCGCAGGCGGGAATTACTGCGGCGCAGGTGGCTGGCATAAACGCCCACGGCACCGGCACCATCTACAATGACGCCATGGAGCTGACGGCGTTTAATACCCTGTTCGGCACCCAAATCCCTCCGCTGCACGGTATCAAGGGGAGCATCGGCCATTGCCTTGGTGCCGCTGGCGCGGTTGAGGTTGCAGTGGGATGCCGAGCCCTGCAGGAGCAGTTGATTCCGCCAACGGTGGGCTGCGCGGATGCAGAGGAGGAAGCGCTGGGGCAAGTTATGGCCGAAGCGCAGCAACTTAGCGGAACCTACCTGTTGAGCTGCAATTCCGGGTTTGGGGGCATCAACGGCGCGCTGATATTGCAACGGGGGGAGTCAT